>DAOVJS010000134.1 GCA_030673105.1 Spirochaetota bacterium | reverse complement strand
ACCGATCCTGAGCAGGCCCCGGCGTACCAATTCTTTCAAACGTTCTGGAAAAAAGTCTCCATCTCTGTTTAGTGGAATAATTTTTGCGATCGGTTTTCCCCTGTCAGTAATGATCACCTCTTCGCCGCCCTGTATAAGACTTAGATACCGGCTGAGATATGCTTTAAGATGAGAAATTGAGGTACTTTTCATAATAAAGGACCTTTTAGGTTAATATGAAAAGACTATATTGGTCTCTTTTATTAAGAGATCATTATGTCAGAAAAAGTCAAGGCATAAGCTTTAGTCTATTACTTCTGTGCGGTTGAACTCTGGATGACCGGTTTGTCAACGAAGCCTTTATACAAAAAATGAGGCGGCAGTCGGACTCGAACCGACGTATAACGGTTTTGCAGACCGTCGCCTTACCGCTTGGCTATGCCGCCCTTTATTAAAAAAAATAGTAATGATTTAACCATTTGTCAATATAATTTCCGCTGCCCTGTATATGAGTTCACATAGGCATAAATTGCCGCTTACCGGACGATCTTTCTTCAGGTCGAATTTAATTTAAACTCACTAAGTCCCGATAATAAACGAAGAGCCTGTAATATCTTTACATCTGTAAGAAACTGGAGGCAAAGGACAAGCATTTAGTGAAATCAATAGAAAATCTATTATCTCAGACCATCAACATCAGTGAAATCCCTGCCCTGCCCGAAGCAGCCAGGTGGGCAATCTATAAGACGCTGACTCTCGAAAAGTCCGCGGAAGAAATTTCATATATTATCAAGTCAAATCCATCTCTCACTTTAAAAATTTTAAAGATAGCAAACTCTCCCATTTACACGCGGAGAACCCCTGTTTCAAGTATAAAAGACGCCATTGTGCTTCTGGGATATAAAACAATAAAAGGTATTATTCTGAGTGTGACAATAAAGGACATCTTCGCCGGCAAAGAAACCGGCTGGTTTAATTACAAGGGATTCTGGCTCCATTCAATTGCCACAGCGATAGTATCCGAAGAGATTGCAAAAATCCTTAAACACCCCTCTGAAGATATCGCCTATGCTGCCGGTTTACTTCACGATATAGGTAAAATCATCTTTCTTCTATCAACCGAAGAAAGATACAAGGAGGTAATAGATACCATTGGAAAGGAAAAGCTCTCATTTAACCGTGCCGAAATGAAAACATTCGGATTCGATCATACAGACGTCTCGGAATTCCTTTTCGAGTACTGGGAGCTTCCCTATAAACTCACTATACCCATTCACGAACACCATAAAGAGGACTTTTCACCGCTGGTAAAGCAGGGGGTTGGAAGTCTAATCTTAAAAATTGCCAATGAAATAGCGCATATAGCAGGTTTCACAACTCAGTTAACAGAACCGACCTATGAAGTGAGTGAAGACATTTTAATTCAGCTTGGATTACTGAGCGAAGACCTTGACTTAATTCTTCAGAATTTAAAGGCCAATATCGCCACACTTGTGGAAATCTTAAATTTACCCCAAACAGATGTTAAAGGTTATTTCGAGATGCTCTCATCGGCAAACAGAGAGCTGGGAAAAATGCATATTACCAATCAACAGATGGTTAAGGAGATAAAAACAAAAAAAAATATAGTTACTGAGCTCAACAAAATTTCTCTCCTCTTTTTAAAAGAGAGAGACATAGAGACAGTACTGGGTGAAGCTCTCCGCACTATACTTCGCTGTTTCAAGTTTAATTCGGTCTATCTGGAGTTCTACCTCAACAATGAAAGTTCCATCATGTACAAAGTATTTTATCCAAAACTGTTTACAGAAGATGGGAAGTTAATTATTTCTCTGGAAATCGAGGAAAATAAAAAATTGATAAAGAGGGGAAGCATCAATTTTTCAGAGGCCGAAACCGCTGATAGTGCGGCAGTCTATTCTCTTGATACAGGAAATGGTCTCGAATTAGGAAAATTATATATCGAAGCCGAAACAAAACCCGATTCTCAGGATTTAAGAACCTTTTTGGATCAGTTCACCCTCGGGCTGAATAACATGAAGCTTCTTTTGACAAATAAAATAAAGACGGAAAAGCTGAATATTGCTGTTAAACAGTTAAAGGATGAAAATGAAGCAAGACTGAGATTTTCACAGATAAACAAACTTATTCTCGACAACTCGCCTAACGGGATCATAAGTATATATGAGGAGGGAAAAATTATAACAGGCAACAGAAAGGCTGAAAAAATATTCCGGGAGAACCTGAAAAATAAAAATTTTTACAATCTTGGCATATTTGTTCAAAATAATCTTCAGGCCGCAGTGGAAAACCTGGTTGAACAAAAAAAGGATGGCGACCTGACAGTCACGATAGAGGGAAAAAACCGCATTTTTCATATAAGTATAACACCGATAAAGGGCACGGACCAGCTGCTTGTGCTGGTGGATGACATAACCGAAAGACTTGAAAATGAGAAGATTGTAATCCAGAAAGAAAAAATGGCTACTCTGGGAGAACTTGCCGCGGGAATAGCTCATAACCTTCGAAGCCCTCTCGCGGTAATAAAAGGCATACCCGAGCTCATTCTTTCCGATTTACAAAATAAAAATCTGCGCGTCCTTCGAAAAATAGACAGGAAAGAGAAAGAAGATAAAGAAATAATAGAAAATATGGAGCTGATTTCAAAAAGTATGCAAAAAGCGTTTGCGATTATCGAGAGTATAATGGACTTCTCAAAAATGGAAACCGGTAAATTTGAAACTCTGGAGCTCAGTCAGGCCGTTAATGAGGCACTTCTTCTCCTCGAACACAGGGTGAAAGAAAAAAATATTAAATTTATCAACAATACACACAACTGCACTCTTTCCGGCAATAAGAATATGATGATACAAATTTTTCTAAACCTGCTTAACAATTCAATTGACGCTATTAAAGATACGGGAACTATCAAGGTAAACTACAGGAAAGAAAAAGATAAAATAATCATCCATTTTATTGATAACGGCAGGGGCATTGAAAAAGATGACATTGAGAGAATTTTTGAACCCTTTTATACTACTTCCGGGAGGGCAAATGGTACAGGAGTGGGATTGAGTATAACCAGGACCATGGTTACAATTCACGGGGGATCAATAAAGGCTTTACAGGGGAGAGACGGCGGCACAATCATGGAAATAACCTTCCCTGTTTCCGGGAAGTAAAAAGGAAGTTAAAAGGAAGTAAACATGATAAATATTTTAATAATTGAAGATGAAGAATTTTATGCCGCGTTTTTAAAAAAAATAATTATTAAGAAGTATCATTGTGACCGAGCCAGGGATGGCATCGAAGCAAAAAAGCTGCTTCTGAAAAACAGGTATGATATATTAATATATGATTTACGTCTGCCCGGCATCCTGGGTAAGGACCTGCTGCAGTATGTTCGTAAAAAAGTTGACCCTGACATAATAAATATTGTGGTTACAGGTTATGAAGAAGATTGGCCGCCTGTCGAAGCAACCGGAGAACATATATTCTTCTACCTGAAAAAGGGAATGTTCAGACCGGAAGAACTGATGAAGGTGTTAGACAATGCTGTGGAACTTAGAATGCTCAGACTGAAAGAAGCAGAGCATATAAGAAACCTGATTGCTTCTGAAAAATTTGCTTCCACAGGTAAACTTGCCGCCGGCATAGCACATGAAATTAACAACCCTCTTCAGAGTATGTTCACTGTAACTGACACGATAAAGAAAAAATTAGCTTCTGACGAAAATTCAAGTTCTATTAAGTACGATGTTGACATCATCGAAAAAGGAATGAACAGAATTAAAACTATAGTGAAACAGCTTATCGATCTGCACAGTATTGACCATAAACTGAAAGGGATAAATCATCTTGATAAAATCGTTGAAAGGGTAGTGTCCTTCATAAGGCCGATAGCAAAAGAAAGGAACGTCAGGATTTCCATGCGCTGCAACCTCCATAATGTGAAAATATTCGTTTCAGAAAGCCAGTTTTTTCATGTACTTTTAAATCTGTGTTTGAGCCTTTTTGACACAAACAATGAAATAATAGAAGTTGCGACAAAAAAGCAGAATAACTTTGCCGCAATAGAAATCAGGGCCAGAAAGAGAGTATCAACTAAAATAGACGGCCGGCCGGCTCTCTACTCCATTCACACTGACACAATCGATCTTGCAATCCCCAAAAGTATAATACAGCACTATAACGGCACAATTGAAATTCATGAGAATAAGAGTGGTCAAACAATCAATATTAAACTCCCCACCATGAATGAGACAGGAAAAAACAGGAAAATTAATATTTAGGTACTCGCACCGCTCGCAAGCGGCCTGCTGACCGGTAAGTTTTACGAAGAATACGGTGCTTCAAGAGACCTGGTTAGAAAAGCTTCGAGATAATGGCCTGTAAATGACCTTCTGTTTTTCGCAATCTCTTCCGGCGTCCCACAGGCAATAATTTCACCCCCGCTGTCTCCGCCTTCAGGGCCGAGATCAATGATATAATCCGCATTTTTAACAACATCGAGGTTGTGCTCGATTACCAGGACAGTATTGCCTATATCAACAAACCGCTGCAGTACGCTTAGAAGTTTTTTAACATCATCAAAATGGAGGCCGGATGTTGGTTCATCAAGGATGTAAAAGGTTTTTCCTGTACTCCTCTTCGCGAGCTCCGATGAGAGTTTTACCCTCTGGGCCTCACCTCCTGACAGGGTTGTGGCAGGCTGGCCAAGTTTTATATAGCCAAGCCCTACTTCCTGCAATGTTGTTAACTTCCTCCTGATCTGGGGTATATTTTTAAAAAAAGACAATGCCTCTTCTACCGTCATGTTCAGCACATCCGTGATATTCTTTCTTTTATACTTAACTTCAAGGGTTTCTCTGTTATACCTTTTACCCTTACAAACATCACAGGTAACATATATATCAGGAAGAAAGTTCATTTCGATACGGATTTCGCCCCCTCCCCCGCAGTTTTCACACCTGCCGCCCTGCACGTTAAAGGAAAATCTCCCCGGTTGATAACCCCGAATTTTAGATTCCTGGAGCGAAGAAAAGAGCTCCCTGATCGGAGTAAAAACTCCCGTGTAAGTGGCAGGATTTGACCGGGGGGTCCTCCCTATCGGAGATTGGTCTATATTAATAACCTTATCTAAATTCTCTATTCCCGTAATATCCTTATAAGAACCCTGCGTCAGTTTTGCCCTGTTGAGCCTGTTTGCCAGAACCGGAAAGAGGACATCATTCACCAGGGATGATTTCCCCGATCCGGAGACGCCTGTAACCGCGATTAAGGTCCCCAGAGGAAATCTTACGTCGATATTTTTCAGGTTGTGCTCTCTCGCTCCCTTAAGTGTTAAATTGTTTCCACTTCCATCCCTTCTTTTTTCAGGCAGAGGGATAGTTATCTCGCGATTCAGATACTTTCCCGTTAGAGAAGCCTCGTTTCTTTTAATTTCCTCCGGTATTCCCTGAGCTACTATCCTGCCCCCGTTCTCACCGGCTCCCGGCCCAAGGTCTACAACATAATCAGCACTTTCAATTGTCTGCTCATCATGTTCAACAATTATAAGAGTATTTCCGATATCCCTCAGATGATAGAGGGTATCAAGCAGCCTGCTATTGTCTCTTTGATGAAGCCCGATTGTCGGCTCATCCAGGATATACAGCACACCAACCAGCCCGGACCCGATTTGAGTCGCGAGCCGGATCCTCTGAGCTTCGCCTCCTGAAAGTGTTTCCGCTTTTCTATCCAGCGATAAATAACCGATGCCAACATTTTTTAAAAAGGACAGCCTTGCTTTTATCTCTTTAACAATCTGACGCGCTATAATCAGCTCTCTCTCATGAAGTTTAAGTTTTTCAAAAAATTCTATTTCACCTTCCACCGTCATCTCAATTATATCAATTATTGACTTGCCCGTAATTTTTACCGACATACTCTCTTTTCTAAGCCGCTTTCCGCCGCACACAGGGCAGGAGGTTTCTCTCATAAACTCTTCCATCCATTCCCTCATCCCCTCTGATTTTGTTTCCCTGTATCTCCTTTCTAAATTTTTTATATACCCTTCAAATTTCGATGTATTCTCCCAGCGACCCTTCCCCTCAGCATTTTCATGAATAAAGAGGAGCTCCACATCCGTACCATAGAGCAGCTGTTCATAGACATCCCCGGGAATTTGATCGAGGGGCGTATCGCCGGAAATACGGTAGTGTTTCGCAAACGCACTAAACATGCTTCTCGTCCAGTTTGCACGGGGCGAGTGTGATAAAATTGCTCCTTCATTGAAAGAGAGCGATTTATCCGGGATTATAAGATCCGGATCAAACTCCAGCTTCACGCCAAGCCCCATGCACTCCCGGCATGCTCCGTAAGGGCTGTTGAAGGAGAACATCCGCGGCTGTATTTCCGGATAACTCACATTACAGTATATACAGGCCAACTTTCGTGAAAAGAACTCTTCTGTCTTATCTTCTCTCATTATACCAACCAGGCCATCGGTTAGCGAGCCTGCCGTTTCAACAGATTCCGCGATCCTCTTTCGATTTTCTTCCTTAAGCACAACTCTGTCCACAATAATATCAAGGCTGTGTCTCTT
>DAOVJS010000045.1 GCA_030673105.1 Spirochaetota bacterium | reverse complement strand
GATTGGTTTTTACGTGGATATATCATTGATACGGAAACTAAATTTATTAAGAAAATCGAAGAAGCAATCTCGCTTAGAGAGATAGATGATATAAAAAGATTACAGAAGAATAAACATCTATAATGGTGCTGGACGATATGCTGCCGAAAAGAAGGGAATTTTGCAGAGTATAGTGGAAGAGTTATAATTCGCGATTTAAAGAAAAAAGAAACATCTGTACTGCAACACAAAAAAACGCAAGAACTGTGGTATGAAGCACACTGTGGTATGAAGCACACTTCACAAATTACATTTCCCCTCTTCTCTACTATACTACTTCAGAATGATATTTTGTCAATAAAATTAATGAAATTAATGATATTTTGTCAAGAAAATCAGAGATTCCAATATTTTTTTCACTTCGTGAGAATTGGTAATGACTGCAAGGTGTGCCGGTTAGTGAAAAAATATTGCAGATATTTTATCACTAATATTTTTAAAACTACGCTGTAAGTAATTGATATAATTTTTTGTTAATAAATATATTTTCTCTTCCACTTACAAGATTTTTAAAATTAAAAAAAATGCTTTTCATGATATGCTTGATAGTAACCATCTAACACGAGGCGTATAGTGATACGGATCGGTACATCAGGTTGGAGCTACAGGCATTGGAAGGGAAAATTTTATCCTGACAATCTCTCCCAGCGCAAATGGCTTGAGTTTTATGAAGCACGTTTCGACACTGTCGAGCTCAACGCTTCCTTTTATCGTATTCCCAAAAGGAGCATTGTGGAGGGGTGGGCTCAGAGGACCTCACCGGATTTTAAGTTTAGCGTTAAAGTTACCCGACTCATTACCCATGTTCGTAAACTCAGTAACTGTGACGATATCGTAGACTGGTTTTTCAAAAATATGGAACCCCTTGTTGAAAAGGTGCTCGTCTACCTCCTGCAGCTTCCACCGTCATTTACTCCCACCCCGGACCGATTGAGGAATTTCATACTCCACCTTCCGCAGGAAAACCGGTATGTTTTTGAATTCAGGGATGAATCCGCATTTACCGGCCCTCTCCTGAATATACTGTCCGAACATGATATCGGTTTCTGTATCCATGACTTTCCTGGTATTGAGACCCCAACAGTCGTTACCTCCGATCTGGTGTACGTGCGCCTACATGGTTACAGTAACCTTTATGCCGGTTCCTATCCGGAGGACGTTTTAAAGGAATGGGCTTATAAAATGAAGAGATGGAACGATGATGGAAAAACTGTTCTTGTATACTTTAACAATGATCTCGAGGGGAACGCAATCTCGAATGCAATGACTCTGCGGGATTTAATATCATAGCCACCGGGTAATGATTGATTTTTATTTATGAACATCTGAATAGTCAATATGTTTATTTTTGTTAGATTCAATTTTCTTCAGTGTATGTACAGTTTCTAAACTATTCCTCAATCACAACTGCCCGGGTGGGACAGATTGCGGCTCCCTTTATCTTTAACGGCAGGGCGATAAACTTCACCTTGAACTTCTGTATCTTTTCCAGATTTATGCACGGAGCCATCAGCAAAATATTGGAGTTGAAAAAACGCTCGAAAAACCTTTCCGGATTTGTCCAGTTTTCAAAATCCGTGGCATCAACACCCAGAAGCAGGGGCTTTTTATCAATTATATAGTACATGGTCTCTCTTTTGATAAACCAGGACTTTGCGAGATAGTCTTCTTTGTCCCAGTTTTTACCGTATCCTGTGCCGATTAAAATAATGGACCCTTCAGGAACTTCCTCCTTCTCAGCTTCTTTCAGCGCTTCAAGTGAAATATAGGGTTTCCCATCCTGTACAGGAAGATCATCATGCCGCAGTTGATACACATAGGCATCGACGTATACTAGCTTTTCAATGGGTACATCGATAAGAGGGTAGGATTTTTCATACCCTATACCTGTGGCCGATGTTTCGATATGAAGGCCCGTATGCCCTCCCATCCCTTCAAAGTCCTCAATCATTGCTGTCAGCCCGATTGCTTCAAGTTCATGGTATCTGGTTTTAAAATTAAACCTGGGCCAGGGGTCTCCGAAATACCACATGCCGTTATAAATTGTACCTGTTATGTCAGTTACTTTCATAAACTCCTCCTTATTAAAAAAAAGTCATATGTATTTAAAACCTTCATCCAGCATAATCAGATAATTTTCTACCGGAATAAAATTACAGACCGAGTTGCCCGAACCAAGGGCATATCTTCCGCCCGGCATGCAGATATCGAGGATATTCCTGATATACTTTCGAAGGTCTTCTTCATTTAACCTTGTCAGCTTATCGACATCCGCCCCTCCCATCAGGGCAATCCTGTCTCCATATTTACTTTTATACCCGGTAACCGGGCAGTTTGAATCCTCAAAGGAATGGAGGGCGTCAAATTGAATATCTTCAATAAAATCCTCCATTACCTCAGCCTTGTTGCCGCAGGCATGGTACCATATCGGCTTTTTATTATCATGAGCGATACACGCGTATTTTTTAAACCACGGGAAAATCCATTTTCTCAATAGAGCGGGAGAGAGTATTGTCCCTGTTTTATATCCAAGATCATCCCCATGCCAGATAACCCCCACTCCTTCCATGGGCGCTGCAATCATATACAGATCATAAATCAGTTTACCTGCCTTATAAAACACAGCCCCGACAAGCTCCGGATTATCATACACATTATACAGCACACCTTCATATCCCATTATCCATTCCATTACCTGCTCTAAAACGGAACCCACAACTGCCAGTTTCATCCCATCCGGAAGGCTCTTGCTCAGGAATTCGATGTGCTCCCCGTACCTTTCCACCAATTCCTTTGCCTCATGCCACGGGAATTTTTCAAAATCCTCCCATGTTCCTATCAACCCTTTCCCTTCCTGTGCCCAGTGCCTCTCACTCCTTGCAAACTGCGCTGTTTCGGGGTCTTTGCCTATTCTGGCAACTGTATTAAAGGATTGAAAATTGACCAGAAATTCATAATCTGCAAGAAAACTGTACCCCATCCGGTAGTAAAAATCGATAAGCTGCCTGTAGTACCTTTCGGAGGCTTCTTTTGTCTCCTTATAATCCGGGCTCTCAGCCGCGTCTCCAGCGCTTCCACCGAAGGTTACAGTCGGAGGATAATTCTTCTGGCCGAAATGGTTCTCTATTATATACCCTTTTATTTCCTCATCTATCAGCATCTCGCAGAAAAGTACTTTATCCGGTTCTTTTTTTCCGGCCAGAACTTTTAACAGATTTTCGAAATCCGGTTTCGGATTATTAAGAGGAAATTTATGCATTTTCTCACCTTTAAATCAACAATTGTCTGTTTTTCTAAAATCTCAAGACAGAAATCTCTTATGTGATAAAGATATTTGCCTGAATATTTTTAAAGAGGTAATGAAACGGTTCACAGGTCAGCAGGATTTTCGATAATTTCTTTAAGATCAGATAAAAACTTCGCACCCTCCGCCCCATCAACTATCCTGTGATCACAGGCCAGGGACAGTTTCATTACCGGTTTTACACTTACTGTTCCAGTATCGTCAGCAACAGGTGTTTTTAGTATCTTCCCCACAGCCAGTATCGCGGCCTGACCCGGATTTAATACAGGTTTAAAAGATTCAATCCCGAACATTCCCAGGTTTGTAATGGTGAATGTTCCGCCGGAAAGATCTTCAGGAGTTTGCCTGCCCTTAATCGTTCTTTCAATAAGGCTGTGCCTCAATTCCGATATTTCCTTTAAAGAAAGCCTGTCCGCGTTCTTTAGTACAGGAACGACAAGTCCTCTCTCGGTGGCTGTGGCAATTCCAATATTTATCTCGTCAAAGACTACTACCGAGCCTTCCATAAGAGTTGAATTAATATATATATTTTTTCTTATGGTTTTCGCTGCCGCGGCTGTCAGTATATCCGTAAAGGTTATATGAACTCTCCCGCCTGAATTGCTGTTCATCCTGGTGCGGATATTTTCAGCGCCGGTCATGTCAGCAGAAAGCTCCAGGTGTATATGAGGTGCATCAAGGTAACTTGCTTTAATTCTTTCAGACACGATTCTTTTTATACCGGTAAGCTTTTTCCTTGAGGCGACCTTTATGGTCATTTTTTCCACGTGAATATCAGCCTCACCGGCCATTTTTTCCGCCTGAATATCCGCCGCACCGGTCTTTTTGATTCTCTCGCTCGCAGCTAGAACATCCTCCTTACCGATTCTGCCGTCAGGTCCGCTTCCGGTAAGCCCGGACAGGTCAACCCCAAGTTCGGCTGCCAGGCGTTTGGCAAGAGGCGACGCGTTAATTCTCGGCCGTTTTTTACTGCCGGGGACGGTATAAACCTTTCCTGAAATTTCAGCCGGCTTCGCGGCTGCCATGACTTCCTTTTTTACACCGCCCGCATCTGTATCTACCCTATCCTCCCTGTCCCCGATATACGCGATGACTGTTTTGATTGGAACTTCCTGGCCCTCATCCACAAGAATTTTTTTTATATATCCTGAGTGGAACGACTCCAGTACCTGCGCGGTCTTATCGGTTTCGATCTCAAAAAGGGGCTCCCCCTTTTCAACATAATCCCCCTCCTTCTTCAGCCAGCTTAGTATTGTCCCAGCTTCCATGGTCAGGCCAAGTTTTGGCAGTAAAACTTCTTTAATCATACCGATATTTACCCCCCTGATTTTATCTATTTTCCTACCGGTCTGCTGCTTTGCGGTAAAAGAAGATCCATGGAACCATAACACCACTGTTTCCAATAGCGCTCATCCTCCGCCTATGAAAGAAAGGATCTTTACTTCATCCCCTTCATGCAGTTCATATTCGATATCCTGAGGAAACCCGTTTACCAGTAAGACCTTCCCCATTTTTTTTGGAATTTCTAAACGTGACATGAGACCCTTCAATGTAAGGTTTGAAGGAATGGACATGTTCTTGTCCTTATCGACCATATCTTTCCCGTATTTTTTCAAAATCGTGTACAGCTTTACCTTGATCTTCATGCCCGTACCTGTTCGATTTCCAGCTCTGCAAGTTTCTCCTTTAAAGGCTTCCCTGTTTTTTTATCCCACCCCCGTGCATCATAATATTCATCCAGCATGGCCTCATAATCACTGATACCGCACCTGCTCTCATCTTTATATATCCCGAAGGCCGGTAATTTTTTCATTCTTTCGTGAATCATATCATCTTCACGGTCAAAACCCTCTCTCATATTGAACATCCTCTGAAGATTGATAACCCGCTCTCCGATCTTCATAAGCTCGAAACCGTCAATTTCCCACCCGGTCATTGCTGAAAGCATTTCAGCATGATGATCAAGTGTTATTCCCGAATAATTAAAAAATTTGCACGTGCTCAGTATGTCAGGCAGCACCAGGCCATCCTGAAGTATTTTTACCATTTTCCCCTTACCTTTTTCGTCCCACCTGTCCACTTCATTGGGATCAGGAACACCGAACTTGACCATGCCCCAGTCGAGCTTGCCGGAATCGTAAGCCATTGCCTCAAGCGGATGTATGTGACAGCACCCCCTGTTTGCCGTACCATAGGCAACAGCAAGTGTCTTGCCCGATCTTGGATCATGGGCAGGGGCTTCCAGGCCTTTCCCATGGACCGCGTATTTTTCCGCTCCCTTTCCCAGCTTCTTTGCCGCGATTTTAACTCCCTCTGCCAGCACATCTCCGATACCTTCCCTGCTTGATATCAGTCTCACGAGCTCCGGCAGGACATCGGGGCTGCCCCAGCTCAAATCCATGCCCCCGACATCCTTCTGCTTTATGAATCCATTTTCATAACACTCCATTGCGAAGGCAATTACAGCACCCGCGGAAATGGTGTCAATACCGTATTCATTGCACAGATATGTCGCGTGGATAGCAGCTTCCAGATTGTCGTTCAGCACAAACGCTGTAAAAGCCGATAAAGATTCATATTCCGATCCTTCATGAACAGGAGTTTTAAATTTACCTTCTTTGACCTCGGCGATCCTTCCGCAGGCTATCGGGCATCCCCGGTAGCATCCGTGATTTTTTATCAGATACTTATCAAAGAAATCGTCATACATCTTCTCCGCTTTACCCCAGTGATTGGATTGCCAGTTTTTTGTCGGCCAGTCTCCCGCGGCGTCGTTTGGGGCCATGTCTCCCGTTGTACCATGCTCTTTAAACCCGGCAGCCATTTCACTTTCCCTGAGAACTGCCATGGCGTCTGAAATTGCGTCTTTCAATTTTTCAGGTTGAGCCGCCTTTATTTCTTTCGAGCCCTTCACGGCGACAGCGATAAGATTCTTGGACCCCATTACCGCTCCCACACCGCATCTCCCCGCGGCACGCTGATCAAACATTACAGTCGCATATTTTACAAGGTTTTCCCCGCCGGGTCCGATACACATGACTGAAATTTTCCGGTCATTTAATTCATTACGTATCATACTGAGCTTTTCAGATGTTGTTTTGCCGAGCAAATGACCCGCGGGTTTGAATTCCACATCTCCGTTATTAATAACTATAAAAACAGGCTCTTCAGCCTTTCCCTCAATTATTACAAAATCGAAACCTGCTTTTCTTAAATCAGGCCCGAAATCACCTCCGCATCTTGACTCCCCCCAGGCATTGGTCAGAGGGGACTTAAAACAGAGGATCACACTCCCTCCCCCTGGAATACGGTTTGACGTCAGGGGGCTTGTCGCAAACATAAGCTTGTTTTCCGGTGAAAGCGGATCAACTCCCTTTTCAAGCTCTTCATATAATATCTTTGCGCATAAGCCTGCCCCGCCCAGATATTTTCTCATGACATCAAAATCAATATCCTCTGCTTTAATTTCTTTTTTATCAAGGTACACTCTCAACTGTTTTCCGGCATATCCATACATAGAAAGCTCCTTTGATTAAATTGATAAAAATCGTTCCAGTCAGTCCTTAGATTATTCAGAAAAGGAGCGTGAGATAAAATCCTTCAGCTCCTGCACCAGTTTCTCTTCAAGAACCGGTTCGGGCTGGTGAGTTTCGAGAATCCGCTGAACTTTTTCCCTGCACCTGTCCCCCATTGTCCTGGATCCATCGGCAACCCAGCCTTCATAGTTCTGCCGGTTGATTAATTTCGGGAACCAGACCTCTTCCTTAAAATGTTTCAGAGTATGAGGATCCTGGAGGAAATTTCCGCCTATTCCCACCCTCCCGACAACATCAACAGCAAGGGTCTCTTTATCAACTTTTATGCCGCTCATAATCCTCTTTACCATGGAGACTGTCTCGTCAACAAGAACAAGCATATCAAGGGACCCTGAAAGCCCTGACTCAAGATACCCGTTATCATGTATCAGGTTGGCCCCTGACTGCGCTGCCATCAGGATCGAGAGCCCAGCCTCGAGCCCAGCCTGCTGATCAAACACCTTGGAATCACTGCATCCCGATGTAGAAAACACCGGTATCTTCAAATATTTCGCTATGTCACTCAACGCGGCATCCAGAAGCAGCAGCTCAGGGGACCCGTAAGTAAAAATCGTTGTCCGCATATCGAGGCTTGTAAAAACGCCTCCCATAACAAAACCCGAGCCCACTCTTTTCAGCTGCGATAAAATTAGTCCGGCGAGTGTATCCGCAAGGCCTGCGGCCAGAATTCCCGCCATTGTTACAGGCGCTGTGCCGCCCGCACTCGGGGCCGGCACAAAGACCAGCGGTATTCCGTATTCAGCCGAAACAAGTACTTTTTCGATTGTCGTTCCGGGATGGACCAGAGGGGAAATCGGCTCCGCGTAAATACCGAACAGAGGATTCTGTCTGAAAACCTCATCCCCTCCAACTACCATGGAGGCCATGTCAAACTGGTCTTTCAGGCCCCGGCCATCGATTGAGGTTATAATATAGGGTTTCGCGGTTCCCATCAGCATTGCCAGGAATTGATGCCTGTCATAATGACCGGGAGGGGCATCCGAAACAAGTCCCATGGACATGAAAAAATCAATGTTGGGAAGCGCGTCAGCAACCCTCGCCGCGTTTACAACATCCTTAAACACAGTCCTGCGCCGTTCCCCTGAATAGGGGTCCAAAAAAAACGGAAGGTCCGAACCTGTCCCGAAATATATCCTGTCCTTTTCCAGAACAAGGTCCCTCTTCCCGTCACGGCCGGACAGGACAATACGCCCCGGCGCTGTCAGCAGGGCCTTTTTAACCATAAAGGAGGGAATTTTTACAAGATTATCATCGCCGCAGTATGCTCCGCCCTCTTTAAGCAGCCTGACACCTTCCTCATCCTCGATTTTTACACCAACATGTTCGAGGATTTCCATGCTCGCACTTAATATCTCTTCAATCTGGTCGTCCGACAGGACCCGGTATTGAGGTGTGTTGTTTTGCCGATAATTTACTCTCATGTTTTCCCCTTAAAATCAACATATTTAAAACTTAAATCCGGTTTAACCAGCCTGAACATCAGGCCTGTGAGTAGATACTATACCCCTGATTTCCTCCTTAACTTCCTGTGAGATCTCACATGGGGCGCTTTTCTCAAATATCTCCCTTGCCTTCTCATTTAGTACCGCCCGGAGATCTTTTGAGCCTGCTTTTTCCCACATCTCAAACATCCGCCTGTCAAAAAATCGCGGGAACCAGAACTCTTTTTTGAAGTTATCTACTGTATGCTCCTCCATTAAAAAATTTCCCCCGGGTCCGACTTTTCCCATAATATCAATTGGCACCGAGGTGTCATTAAAATTTAATGGCTGAAGTACATACTTTACCATCCCCACGATCTCATCAGCAAAAAGTATCGATTCAAAGGATGATGTAAGGCCTGACTCGAGATATCCCAGGTCATGTATAATATTGCAGCCATTTAACGTGGCTTCATATATCGACATCGTATACTCGAGACCTGCCTGCGCGTCAAGCAGTTTGGAATCCGTCGCGCCCGCGATGCAGAAAAACGGCAGGTTATAAAAATGCGCCATGTCAGATAGGCAGGCATTCAGCACATTCAATTCCGGTGCTCCATAGGAAAATATCGTGGTCCGCATATCCATTACAGTCGCGTCACCGCCGAATATAAACCTGGCACCGGGTTTCTTTCTCTGAAATATCACCAGCCCGGATAAAGATTCTGCCACAGCCTGGACAAGAATGCCTTCAAGTGCGGCAGGTGCCGTTGCCCCCATGTACGGGCTCCCGATATAGATAAAAGGCACGTCATATTCACAGCATATCAGCCCTTTACTTACCCCCATTTCAGTATGAATCAGGGGAGATAAAGGCTCTGAGTATAAAATCAGGGACGGCCGGGTTTTAACATTTTCAATACCTCCTGCAGCTGCAGAAGCCATCTTAATCATCGTTATCATATCATTTTTTCCATGACCGGTCACAATAACAGGTTTACTCGTGTTCAACAGCATGGCCTCATATTGATGCACAAAATTGCCGGACTCAGGAGCGTCATTCGCGATGCCGAAGGACATAACAAAATCAATATTCGGCAGGCTTTCGCAGAACCTGGCAAGCTTTCCAATATCATCTTTTTTACAGATCCTCCTCGTGCCGCTGTAAAGGTCAAAGGTTGTGACACAGTCAGACCCGGTACCATAGTAGCAGTTCCATTCTTTCAGCTGCATCGCTTTTTGGCCGTTTCTGTCATACACTTCAATCTCGGAAGGGGCCGCTTCAAGAGCTTCCCTGATAAGCTTCTCCGGAAATTTTACTCTGCGCGGGTCCTTTACTTCACACCCAGCCTCGCCTAAAATATCCAGCGCCTCCTCACACTGCACCTCGCATCCCACTTCCCCAAGCAGCCTTATCACATACTCATCCACCTGCCTGACCTGTTCTTTCGTCAACCTGCGGTTTCTTTTACCCTCTCTCAAAACGATCTCCCTGTTTACGAAACCTGTTCAGCAATAGCTTGAGAAGCAAGAATAGTCAAAACCTGCTCTCAAAGCCATTTCTTTTCCTGTAATACCCCGCCGGCCCCGGTTTAATTCAAAAAAGTTGTCATACCAGACTACCTATTCTGTAACCTTCACTGACAGCCTGCCTCAACCTTCCGGGTACCACGCAATCACCGAGAGCATGCGAATCCTTACATGACTCCAGCAATGCGTTTACTTCATTTGATATAGCCGTATAACCTGCCGCAAGTACAACAATATCGGCCTGAAGTTCGGTGATATTATTATTACCATCCTTTATACGGATATGAACCTCGCCGATCGATTCAACACGTGAGTTTAAATAATAATCAACCCCGTCATCTTTTAACATCTTTTCAAGAACCGTAGTGTTATTCTTTATTTCTTCGTTCTTCATCAGTCCGTCAAGCATTTCCACGATTGACACATCGTTCCCTTTTCTCGAAAGAAGCAGCGCTGTCTCACATCCGACATCTCCGCCTCCGATGATGACTATTTTTTTTCCTCTGTAATCATCCTCGTTGTTCAGCGCATCCACAGCATCAACAACATTTGCCCGCTCGATGTGCGGAATATCCATTAAAAGAGGAACAGCCCCTGTCGCGACAATAAGAGTATCCGGGTCTTTTTCTCTGACAAAATCAGGAGCAACATTCCGGTTTTTAAAAAGCTCTATGCCGCTGCTGTTTACCTCTTTCCTGAAATACTCGAGAAGATCAGAAAATTCATACTTAAAATCAGGCGCGCTTCCAGGAATGAGCATCCCTCCGATACTCCCACCCTTTTCATACAGGCTCACCTTATGTCCCCTTACAGAAGCGGTTAAAGCTGCTGTAATACCTCCGGGCCCGGCCCCAACCACCATGACTTTTTTGGGTGTGTCAGTTTTTAACGGCTCATTCTTCACAAGCACATCGGGGTTTACAGAACAGGCGACTATTTCACCAACCACGGCAACCTCATGGTGACACACATGGCACCTTATACAGGGCCTGATCCTCAGCCCTCTTCTGGACCTGAAGGCCCAGAGATGGTCCGCTATGAATGACCTTCCCACAGCGACCATATCAGCTTTGCCCTCACTTATAATACTGTCCGCCTCATCTGGTTTTAAAATACCTCCGGACGCTATTACCGGTATATTGCTGATATTCTTTTTCAGGTTGTGCGCTATAGGAATCGTGGTATTTCGAGGCTGGTACAGGTTAGGCATGGGCGGGTACTTAAACATGGACATAGGTCTGTCAAGCCTGGCAAAGGACCATTCGTGAATGTAGGCAGCACCGGCGTCAGCCATTTTTTGAGCGATCTTTACCCCAAGCTCAAAATCTATTCCATCAGGCAGGTCGTAAAAAGCGTTGAATTTAAACCCAACCGGAAAACCATCCCCGACGGCCCTCTTTATGCCCCGAACTATTTTTTCAGGAAAACGCATCCTCTTTTCAAAACTTCCCCCGTACTCGTCGGTCCTTCTGTTCAGGCAGGGGCACATAAAAGCCGAAACCAAAAAATCCTCCGCCCCTGCCAGCTCAACTCCGTCAAAACCCGCTTGCCCCGCGCGCCCCGCGGCCTGAACAAACTCTTCAATAATCTCTTCAATTTGAGAGGCGGTTAATTCTTTCGGTCTGACCGGTCCCTCCCATTCCTCCTGGTACATTGGGACTGCTGCAGAGGGAACATAGGGATCTTCCGGATCAGCGCCGCCCAGGCATATCATTTGTAAAAATATCTTTGATCCCTTTTCATGAACCGCTTTAACCAGTTTATTCAGCCCCGGAATAAACCTGTCATCATAGCATCCGATAACTTTGAACTTGCCGTACTTTTCGGACACTCTTGAACCGGTTGTTATGATCACCCCTGTATCCCCGGCCCTGGCCTTGACAAAATGGATGTAATCATCGGCGACTGATTCATCGTCGTTGTACGCTCCTATACCCATTGGAGCCATGACGATCCGGTTTTCAATTTGAAGGTTTCCGATCATAATGGGGCTGAACAGGCTTTTAAAATCCATACACCACCGCCCTGACCGGACAAATGAAGGCCTTCATAACTTTCAGGGGCAAAACTGTCAGCTTCACTTTGAAACTCTCAATGTGCTCCAGATTCACGCAGGGCGCAAGTATTAAAATATTTGCGGGAAATAGCTGTTTGAATATTCCTTCCGGATTTTTTGGATTCTCCCACTCAGCAGAATCCGCACCGATAAGAAATGGCTTTTTGCTGATCAGGTAATCCATGGCTTCCTTTTTAAAGAACCATGACTTCTCGAAAAAGTCTTTTCTTTCCCAGTATTTCCCATACCCTGTGCCCACAAGAACAGCAGATCCCCCGGGTATATCTTCTTTTTCCGCGTCACGTAAATCATCCAGCGATACGTATCGTTTCCCATCCTTTGTTTCCAGTTTATCATAGGGGACCTGTAACACACAGGCATCCATCATGAATAACTTTTCAACAGGAACATCGCAGACTGTATACCTGTTATCCTCCAGATATTGACCGGGCGATTCTATGTAGGTTCCGGTCTGCGCCTTCATATTTTCGAAGACATCGACAGAATATTTTTCACCGCCGAATTCAAAATCCACGGAGGAGAGATTAAAATCTTTAAGAATTTTATTAAGAGGCGCGCTGTAGTTCCACATCCCGTTATAAATCGGGCCTGAAATATCGTTCACCCGCACAGCATATCTCCCTATTGAATCCTGCCGGGAAATCAGAAGCCACCCTGTTAAAAAGGTGGCTTCTGATTTCGCTTATATCCCTAAAACATTTCTAATCTTCAACCACAACAGCTCTGACAGGGCAAACTCCGGCTTTTAAAACCTTCAACGGCAGGGCAGTTAACTTTACATGGTATTCGTTAATTTTTTCTAAGTTGACGCATGGAGCGAACAGCAGAATGCCTGCCCCGTAGAATCTTTCAAAGGCGCCTTCAGGATTTACAGCATTTTCCCAGACAGGCGAATCACCGCCAAGTAGGAAAGGTTTTTTATCAATGAGATAGTACAGGGCATCCTTCTTAAAAAACCATGCCCTGTCCACATAATCATCCTTATCCCAGTTTTTACCGTACCCGGTCCCGACTAATATCGCCGAACCTTCAGGTATCGGCCCTTTTTCGGCACCCTTGATGTCATCAAGAGAAATATAACGCTTTCCATCCTTAATCCCGAGTTTGTCGTAGGGTATCTGCAGCACATACGCATCAATCATAAACAATTTTTCAATCGGGACAATATCATTCAGACCTCCGCCTTTCCCGCCCTCTGAAAATATTTCGGGCGACTCAATATATGTTCCTGTCTGGGCGTGCATACCTTCGAACACATCTACCGAATACTTTTCACCTCCGAACTCAAATTCAACCGATTTAAGGTTAAAATCCGGGTAATAATCAGCATAACTCCACATTCCATTATATATTGTTCCTGAAATATCAATTATTCTCATAAAATACGCTCCTGATTCAAAATAACTGTATCAGAGTTCAATAATCCGGCCTGTTTCCGCTGACTTTTCCGCGGCCAGAACTATTTCCAGCACATCTCTTGCCCTCTGCGGTTCACCAACTCCTCCTTCAGGCATCTTTCCATACATAACCGCATCGGCAAAATATCTTATTTCATCTCCAAGCGCCCCTTCGATCCTTCCAAGTTTTTCAGGCCACCAGCTCACATCGGGAAACCTCCATCCGCTCTTATCATTTACTTTCAAACCCTGATCCGACAGGTCTATGTAGATCATCCCTTCTGTACCGTGTATCTCCATTTGAGCATCGATCAGATAGGGTGTATTTGACGGCAGGTACCAGTTTGCCTCGAGAACTGCTATGGAGCCGTTTTCAAAGGTAAACATGGCCCAGCAAACATCCG
>DAOVJS010000209.1 GCA_030673105.1 Spirochaetota bacterium | reverse complement strand
TACCGTTAAATTGGTAGCGGCAGGAGGCTGCGCAATGGTTTTATGAAAAATGCCGTGAAGCACTTAAGATTACGCCGGCAAAACCTCTTCTGATTTCACAACTTTCACACCGGCACTCCGCATATTCGCGACCGCCTTTTCAATGCTGCCTTCAGGAAAATCCACCCCGCGCGCAGCATCAACTATCAGAGTGGTCTTAAAACCTATTTCCACAGAATCCATGACAGAATAAAAAACACAGAAGTCGGTCGCAAGCCCGCATACATACACTGCTTCTATTCCCAGGCCTTTCAGATAATACTCAATCCCTGTTGAAGTGGTTTTATCATTTTCAAAGAATGCGGAATAGGAGTCAAGCCCGGGGGCAGTACCTTTTCTAAGTATGATGTCGAAATATCTTTTATCCAGATCCGGATGGAGGTCGGCTCCTTCAGTGCCCTGCACACAGTGGTCCGGCCAGAGAACCTGATCAATACCATTGATAGAGACAGAATCAAATGCACTCATACCTCTGTGGTTTGACGCAAAGGATACATGATTTTGAGGATGCCAGTCCTGTGTTGCAGCAACTTTCGGAAATTCACCCATTATTCTGTTAATCACAGGGACAACCCCGTCCCCATCTTTTACTTCAAGTGTCCCTCCAGGACAAAAATCGTTCTGTACGTCAATAACAAGAAGAACCGCTTTCTTCAGTTTGGTTAAGATAATTAACACCCCTCGAATTACATCCCGCTGCCAGGGGTCCTTTCCTCAATTTCCCGAACAGATTTCTCCACAATGGATGGATCAAAAGTATAAATATCGGGATCTATTTTAAGGTCTTTCAAAATCATGTCCTTTAACTTATACGGATTACTCACCAGAAAATGTTTCTGTGCTCTCCCTATCCCTTTTATATAACTTTCAATTTTCATTGCGGTACCTTTATCCTCAAAAACTCTCCAGCATTGTGTTAATTTAACCGGACGAAAACTCTTCGTGTATTTACACGCTCCCCTGCCGGTAATATGCTCCCGGTACCTTCGAACTAAATCTACTGTATACCCGGTATAATAATTCCCATTCTTAACCATCAGGATATAAATCCAGTAGTATTTATTGCTGTTCATCAAATTTTTATTATCTATTATTTAACCCATGCTGCTGATAATCTCGGAAGCAGTTGCCGCATCAGGCGCATATCCATCAGCACCGATCTCATCAGCATAACTCTGTGTTAACGGCGCGCCGCCAACAACGATCTTTGCCTTGCAATCCTTATTCTTTGCAAGCTCAATAACGCTTTTCATATTCACCATTGTTGTCGTGAGCAGAGCGCTTAAACCTATTACATCAGCATCTACATCCAGAGCAGTCTGAACAAACTTCTCAGCGTCAACATCGACGCCTAAATCGACAACCTTCCAGCCTGTACCCGTTAACATCATCGCTACCAGGTTTTTACCTATATCGTGAAGGTCACCCTTTACGGTTCCCACAATAAAAACGCCCCTTGCCTTCGCACCGCTTGCAGCAAGCAGCGGCTCCAGTATATCCATACCTGCATGCATCGCTCTCGCGCTTACAAGTACTTCAGGAACATAAATTTCGCAATTTTTGAACCGCACCCCGACAACCTCCATCCCCGCAATCAATCCTTCATCAAGAATCTTTTGAGGTCCTTCACCTTCATCAGCAGCTCCCTGAACGAGATCCTTAACCTTACCCGCATTTCCTTCAATCAACGCTTCCGCAATACCCTTAAAATCTGCCATCAAAATACCTCCATAAAAATGTTATAGATATAATAAAATAATATCAAAAATCAGTCAAACAATATAATCTACATATATAATAAAAAATCCAATAAAACCATTGCCTATACATATGAATCCGATTTAATGATCTGTTTTTTCTTGACAGAAGAGTTGATGTACATTAAAATGCTCCTATAATACAGATTGCAATAATTATAGAAGACGGGTTATGTCCCAGGTGAAAGCCATCCAGGCTCGTTCGAGTCTTGATGGCTTTTTTTATTAGCCGTCTTTGCTGCTTTACAGTTCCCGGACACAAACCTGGCAAGGAGGTTAACATGAATAATCAGCTATTCATTATTCTCTGCTATCTATTATTAACACTTATCATCGGATTGATCTTTCGAAAAAAGGCAAAAAAAAGCAAAGTGGAATTCTTTCTTGCAGGACGCAACTTATCCAAACTGCTCCTCTTTTTTACAATGGCGGCGACAAATTTCAGCGCTTTTACCATTTTTGGATTTTCAGGAGCGGGCTACAGAATCGGGTATTCCTTTTATCCTGTAATGGGATTCGGTACCGGATTTATGGCTATCTCTTTTTACATAATCGGGCACAAGATCCTCATCCTCTCTAAAGAGAGAAATTACATCACGCCCTCTGATTTTGTATTTGACAGATATAAGTCAAGTTTTTTAAAAAAATTGTTCTCATCAGTCATGATTATCTTTACGGTTCCCTATATCGCCATACAGGCCATCGCGAGCGGCAACGCTATGAACTCACTTATCGGGATCCCCTATTTTCACGGTGTTTTATTAATCACTGCCTTTATTGTAGCCTATGTAGCGATTGGCGGCCTGAGATCTATTGTATGGACAGATTTTATTCAGGGTATAATGATGGTGGGGTTCACTCTGACGGCCTTTCTTATAATTGCCCAAAAGAGCGGCGGGTTTATAAACACACATCTTGCTATAAATGACAGTCTTTCCTCCCTATTTTCACGTCCTGGAAACAACAACGCAATGGGATACGGCATCTGGTTCGGGTATATGTTTTTATGGTTTTTTGCGGACCCCATGTTCCCGCAGCTCTTCCAGCGTTTTATGGCTGCCAAGAATGAAGAATCACTTAAATCGACGATAGTTTTTTATCCAATAATTACAACTTTTCTATTTTTTTTAACGGTTTCTATAGGCGTTATGGGAAGATTTACCTTTCCCGGCCTGGAATCCGTGCAATCTGATTCCATCTTCCCTATGCTGCTTGGACAGTACACCGGTACTTTTCTGAGCACGATCCTGTTAACAGGAAGTATCGCGGCACTCATGTCGACAATGGATTCCCAGCTCTTAACTCTCACCTCAATGATTACAACGGATTTTTTTAAAATCAAGAAAAACGAAATAGTCAAGGAAAAGTTAACCGTGGTAGTACTGGGGATTATCGGCCTCCTTATAGCCATAAAACCTCCCCAGACTATCCTTGATTTTATCAGCAAGACAACGTTTAACGGATTAAGTGTCCTTGCCCCCACGGTAATAGGGGGTCTTTACTGGAAAAAAGCAAACAGGTACGGGGCTGCTTTAAGCATTATCGTGGGAGAAGGCATGGTTTTAGGGTACTATTTTAAGCTGATCAATATACCGGGGATTCTTCCTGTCGTGCCCATCCTGGCTGCCACCGGGTTCGTTTTCATACTGACAAGCCTTGTTATTCCTTCCGGAAATGAAAATACAGATATAGTGTTTAAGATAAAAAAAAGAAGCCTGCCATGGATTCCTGTGTTCATTATCATTTTTATTCTGGGAAATGACTTCTGGGCATGGGGCAGAAAACCTGTTTTTGTGGGAGGCCTTCCTTTGTGGGTGTGGTATTATTTCGGCCTGGGCATCCTGCTTTCTTTTACGTTTAAACTTTTCTTCCTGATGACAGCAGATAAAGACTAAAGTGACAGTCAAACAGGGTCTACATGCACAAAAGCGTAATCAACAAGCTCATCATTCTCCAGTAAATACTGTACATCCTTTGCAATTTTATGAGATTTTTCAGTACTTAATTTTTTACCGACTTCAATATGGATCTCAACCTGTATAAAGTTACCGAGATAATGGGCTTTAACATCATTAACATCTTTCACGCCCTCT
>DAOVJS010000130.1 GCA_030673105.1 Spirochaetota bacterium | reverse complement strand
TAAAATGTTTTAAGTTTTGGATACTGCCTGAACAACTCAATTGCAGTAATACTTTTTAATGTTCTCACAATATCAATAGGAGAAACAGTCGACTTAGCCCCAACAAACAAATGGATAGGTGGGGGGGTCTGACATTACTTCCATTTGTATTCAGGCTGTCCCTTAACATATAAAATGGCTATTAAAATCAATATTCTGTGTAATATATAGCATCAAATTTATAATCTGTATGTATGGGACAGCCTAATATGAGGTTGTGAGACAACCTCTATTATTTCATATTCATATTAAACACCAATATCTTATAATTTCTTCTTTAAAAATATATATATATTCCCTGTCAATTTCGGACAGAAAATTATATGATATTGGCAAAGATATTTACAATGTGCTGTAGATTTATATTCACTCATATTATTTATCTTCTTTTAAGCCATACTTTTCTTTTATGGCTCTTCTGATTAAATCTAAATAGGTAAGAGTTTTTTCCTCGTCAACTGAATATACTCTTGCCAATCTTTCCAGTTCTTCCTTCCATTCTTTTAGAAGAGCTATGTTTATTTGTGTGTTCATACCAATGCTCCTTTTCTATATGCATATACAATATATTACAATATCAATTAAAGGGTGAGTCTTTTATCAAAATACTTTGCCGATTCATCCCCGATGCAAGCATACGGGGTTTTCTCGGCAATCTTCTATAACTTTCTTAAATTGCAGTAATTATTTTATCAACAGGTAAAATATTTTAAAATATTTCTTGACAACAAATATCGCTTATATTAAGGTAAGCGGAAATCAATTTGTAAACGTTTTCATTTATTTATCAAACATAACGATACGTTCCGCTTGGAAAAAAGTGATCGTGTAAGGAGTTAATTTATTGGAAGAACTGGTATTTTGCTATCCTCTGGAAAAAATGAATTTTTCTGACCCGGGCGGGAAAATAAAAGATTATGTAGTAACAAAAGAGGATAAAAAGATCCTGAGGGAACTCGCCGAAAAAAAGGCTGAAATAGCCTCTCTGCCTGTTCACAAAGAAAAAATCAGTATGTGGAAGAAGTTAAATGCCCTTGGGCAGACAAGACCCATGGTGTGGATAAATGAAATTCCATGGCATGAAATGGATGTAAACGATGAGCTTAAGCTGACGACTGATACTGATTTCGCACAATTTTTAGAGACAAGGCTGAGAAGATCCATTTACCGGTGGAAGCATATGAGGGCCGACATGATCGTTGAGCCTACTTTACCATGTTACTACAAAATATTCGATTCCGGCTTTGGGATCAGCGAGGATGTGGAAACAGCAACAACAGATGAAGACAGTGATATTTATTCCAGAAAGTTTTTCCGGCAGATTTCGGACTACGAGGATATAGAAAAAATTAAAATGCCTGAAGTGATTTTTAATGAAAAAGCAACCGATACGAAATATCAAAGCATGGTTGATATTTTTAACGGCATTCTCCATATTGAAAAAATAGGTATGCCGGGGTTCTGGTTTGCCCCGTGGGATGAATTGATTCGATGGTGGGGAGTGCAGGACGCAATGTATGATTTAATCGATCGACCGGACCTGGTTCATAAAGTAATGGAGCGATTAACGGACGCGTATTTGACAGGGTTGGATCAGTATGAAGAATTAAATCTTTTATCATTGAATAACTGTAATTATAGAATTGGTTCAGGCGGCCTCGGGTATACGGATGAGCTTCCCCGGAAAGATTTTCATAAAAAGAAAATACTGGCCGGTGATCTCTGGGGATGCGGAGCGGCGCAAATATTTTCAAGTGTGTCTCCCGAGATGCATTATGAGTTTGCTTTACAGTATGAGATACGGTGGATGAAGCGGTTCGGTTTAAACTATTACGGATGCTGTGAACCTCTGGATAAGAAAGTAGACATTCTCAGAAAAATACCAAACCTCCGGAAGATATCCATGAGCACGTGGGTTGATTTAAAAAGAGCGGCGGATAATATGGCCGGAGATTATGTAATTTCCTGGAAACCGAACCCTGACATTTTCGTAGGTGGAAAGTGGGATCCTGAATCTGTACGTTCGGATTTTGCTGCCAATTTAAAGAAACTTAAAAACTGTGTTGTTGAAGTAATTATGAAGGATGTCAGCTCAGCAGAATATAAACCGCAGCATCTGTGGGAGTGGGCTCAAATCGCCGTAGAAGAAGCAGAAAAGTTTATTTGAACCAATACTTGTGGTTTTACCAGCCGTATGGTTACGGCCGGCCGGTCTCAGCAACCCCATTCATCTCTTCCGGAACCGCGGGATCCACATCGGCACTTCCTTAATGTACTGTTCATACTCCTCGCCAAAACGTACAAGCAGCAGCCTTTCTTCGTAGCGCGAGATGTAATGCAGGAACCCGATCGCAATAACCCACACCGCTGCAGCAGCAAGTGATATACTCAGTAACAGAAGACCAAGATAAAGCAGAATCTCACTCAGGTATACCGGATGCCGAACGGTATTAAAAACGCTCTCTCTGATGACGCCGGGATTTTCCCTCTCTTTACCGAACACGATAGACAGGCTCTTTCTCGCCAGGTAGCCCGATAGAACCAGCAGAACGGCTCCGGCAGGTATTCTGACACCCAGCGGGACGTACCGGTTAAGGAAAGTCGTATACTTGAAAAAGAATGTGTCTGCTATCCACGCCGCTGCAAACAGGCAGGCCAGCACTATCTGGCCGGCATCGCCAATTGCATGCTCGCCGGTAAGATCGTCCCGCTGTTGTTGTGCTTTCTTCTGCGAATGATGGTTATCCATGATATTTCCTTTCCCTTCTCTTATTTTATAAAGTAATGCGCGATTAACGGCTGAGCTCACCGTCGGTTCCTATTTCATATCGAACTGCCCGGGAATCGCTAAATTTTCACACTTCCCGCGGTAAGTCCGTTCCATAACATACCCGGCAGGCCCATTCCCGGTTTATATTTTCTGCCGGATAGGTACAGCTGCTCGGATTTTAATTCACGCAGATCTTTGGGATCCATCCTGAGAGGATTTTTATTGAGAATTACCATGTCGGCGATTTTACCCTGCTCCAGACTTCCCCTCTCTTTTTCGTCAAAACTCATCCAGGCCACTTCATATGTGAACATTTTTAACGCTTCCTGAATTGTCACGGACTGGCCGGGATCATAGGGATGGTTACAGGCGCCGTATAACCCTTCTATGGGATCGGGCGGAGTGACAGGAGCATCAGATCCGCCGCTCAGGTGAATTCCTGAATCAATTATCTTTCTGAGAGGAGAGCTCTGTTTTACCCTGTCCCCGAGTATTTCTTCTAAAAAATCAGGCGGTTCCAGGGAACTTACAAAAAAACCGGGTTGAAGTGTAATTCCGATGCCCAGTTCCGCGCATTTATTTAGATTTTCACGGGAAATCAGGCACGCGTGGATCAGGTTGTGCCTGTGATCCGGCCTCGGATGGTCTTTGAGCGCTTCTTCTATAGCCCTGATTGCCTGATCGACTGCCGCATCTCCAATAACATGGAATTCAATTTGAAGTTCCGCCCTGTTCGCTTCTCTGGTAAAATTAATCACCTCATCATCCTTATAGAACAGTATTCCCTTATTACCCGGGTCATTTTCCGGGCCATGTGAATACGGTTTGTTCAAAGCGGCGTCATACGCGGCAAAACAACCATCAAGCGCGGTCGCGAAACATCCCCCTATTCTGGGCAGTTTTCTCCTGAGAACTTTTTCCACTTCCATGGTCTGAAAAAATAATCTTGTATTAAACCGGTTCTTCCTGGCGCGGGCTTTCGCGATGAAGCTTACCAGAGCGACATCTAAATCCTTCGGAAATCCTATTCCCTCAACCGGATGGATCATACCTATTCCTTTTTCGGCCAGCAGATCAAACCCGTTTAATGTACTTTTAACAAGTTTTAGAGTGGGAACAGAATCAGTTATAAAATCCGTAGCCGAGTAATACGCCTCATGCAGGACATGACCCGTACCGGCATTAAAACCGTGCATCTTTTTTATTCTTTCCGGGAACATTTCCAGCATTTTACTGTTGATGATGGAGGTATGTCCGTCATAACCGAATATATATAAGGGGCGGTCCCGGAGGTATTCATCTAGTTCCTGTCTCGTGATCAGGCGTTTCTCTTCAACACTGTGCCTTGAGGCGCCGTAAGCGGCCACAATTTTTGATTTTTTATCTTTTACGGAGAAAGCCCTGATCATCGCGCCAAGCTCTTCGAAATTCCGTACATCACGAACATCAAAAAAAGCTGAAGCAATTAAGGCCCAGTTTGAAAAATGGAGATGACCGTCCCCGAAGGAGGGTAATAGTGCTCTTTCCCCGAGCTCAATTTTATTCTTTGATTTAGAATATTTTTCCGGCAGATCATCCCCTGTAAATAAGATTCTGCTCTTATCCTCCACCAGGTATTTATATACACTATTATTTCTATCACATGTGATAATACTGCCGTGAAAGACCCGCATAAATTAAACCGCCTTAAAATGGTTTTAACATAATATGAAAACCATAAATCTTCATTATCTATTTTCCATCATCGATCTGCACCTGTAAAGAATATCAAGAACCTCAAAAGGTTCCTCGATCAGGGGAAACGTGGGAACTCCCCGGGGCTCAAGGAAGTCCCTGGCCGAATCCATATGTTTCTTCTGGCCGGAAAATGTAACATAGATTGGTTTTTCCGGATACTCCCTGGCCAGATTAATAATAAAATCCAGTGGAGGGACCCCTGTTTCATCAGCCAGCATGAGGACAAGGACCGCAGCGTCGATGTTGGGATCGCTCAATACGATCTTTGTTCCTTCATAGTATGCCGTTTCCATTCCTTTTGCTAACGCTGTGGCCCAGATATCCACGGGATTCCGCATGCGGATGAAGTCCGGGCTGAGGTCCTGCAGGCGCCTGCGGGAAGTTTCTTCCAATGCAGGAACTCTCAATTTCAGCTGGCCTGTGCAGAAATCCGTAAGACTCACCAGCATGGCGCCTGACGGAGCGAGGAAACTTACCCGGTTGCCTTTTGGTAAAGGCATGGAAGACACCGCCTTGGCAGCAAGGAAAAGATGTGAGTACCTGTGAATTCTGACAATCCCGGCCTGGCGTAATACCGCGTCAATAACCCTGTCATCAGAAGCTATCGCGGCTGTATGCGCCACAGCCGCTTTCGCACCTTCCGCGGTCACTCCGCCTTTAAAAAGAATGACAGGTTTGTATTTTGTCACCCCTTTCGCGATCTCAAGAAAACGTCCCGGATATTTGAAACTCTCCAGATAAATGAAGATGGCTCTGGTTTCAGGATCGCCTGCGTAGTATTCGAGTATTTCGCTTTCCTCTATATCGAGCTTATTGCCAAGTCCCGCTACTCTGGCCACACCGAAATTCTCACCGGACATGATGTAGCGCATTGTGTGAGTTGCGAAATTGCCTGTCTGCGCGATATATGATATGTTCCCCCGCCGGATTTTTCCAAGAGGAAAAAAACTCGAAGTAAACTTATGCGGTGTTGAAATATGTCCTGATGTATTCGGGCCCAGCACTCTCACGCCTGTCTCACGGATTACCTGCACAGTCTCTTCCTGCAGTGATTTCCCCTGTTCATCAACCTCGGCAAATCCGCCCGCTGCCAGGACAAGCGCCGTGATTCCTTTTGCCGCGCACTCTCTTATTGTTTTTGGGGTGGCGGCAGCCGGAAGAATAACAATTCCCAGATCGATTCCATCAGGAAGTTCCTGAATTGAAGTGTATACTTTGTGTCCAAGAATTTCACCGCCCCTGGGATTCACCAGGTACAGCTTACCTTCGTACCCGTTCGCCATTATATTGAGAATCACATCATTCCCGGCTTTATGAGGGCTTTTAGAAGCCCCTATAACGACGACACTCTCCGGTTCAAAAAACTTCTTCAAATAACCGGTGGAGGGTGGCAGGCTGGAAGGCTTTTTACCGGGTACGCCCAGAACCACGAGGGCGTCCACAGCTATAGGCTGTCCATCACGCACAATAATCGGGTTGATATCAATCTCATGAATAGCAGGATGTTCAAGACCGATTTTCCCAAGGCCCAGAAGGCACGCACCAAGCTGCTCTCTGTCTACAGGCACCATGCCCCGAAACGTGTCAAGAATCTTCCGCCCTTTGATCTCGTCCATCATTGCCAGGGCATCATGTTCTTCAAGAGGCGCCACCCTGAAGGCAACATCATCGAGCGCCTCTGTAAAAATCCCGCCGAGCCCGAACATCACGCAGGGACCAAAGCGGGCCTTCCGCGTCATCCCCATCACAAGCTCACGTTCTCCCCGCACCATCTCCTGAACGAGGACCAGGCCCTTTAACTCCTTTGCCCTTTGAAAAAAACGTTGGAAAGTAATTTCCAGTTCATTCTCATCCTTTATTCCTGTTTCAATTAGTCCAAGCTCTGTTTTGTGCGCCACCTGTTCCGAAGAAACCTTCATCACAACGGGATACCCGATATCACCGGCTGCTTTACGTGCTTCGACAAGGCTTTCAACAAGCTTCTCCCGCGCGAAAGGAATTCCATAAGCTGTCAGAACGGCTTTGCTATCAAGTTCGGAAAGTATTTTTTGACCATTTGAAATGGCTTTATCAATGATGGACTGGATTTCTTTCATAAGCTTTTCCCGCCTTCCTATGTAAATAGATCAATTCTTCTCTGTGTATTGCATAGTGCCTATATTATACACTCAGCGAGTTAAAAGATAAAAAGAAAAACATGAAGCAAATGATATTTAATAGCCGCGTAAATGAGCTTATTCATGGAGCGTTTCATCATATTCTCGACACTGAAAGAGAAGCTCACCG
>DAOVJS010000132.1 GCA_030673105.1 Spirochaetota bacterium | reverse complement strand
TTATCAATAAGATAAATGAAAATTTTAAACCCATTTTAAAAGAAAATCATATTGATCTGATCATTGAAAAACAGCTTCCTGATGTGTACTTCTACAGAAGCGGGTTACTGACAATTTTCGCAAATCTTATCGATAATGCTATTAAATACGCGCGATATGATGCTGAATCCTATATAAAAATTGGAGTTTCAAAAGACAGAGTGAATTCGAATGCAAATCAACTTCTTTTTTACATTGAAGATAATGGGATCGGGATTCCTCAAAAAAACCTCAAACTCGTTTTTGATATCTTCCAGCGGTGCGAAAAGATCATGAATAAAAATGGATACGGCATGGGACTCGCGATTGTAAAGAAAGTACTTGGGAGCATGAACTGCAGTATTCACGCTGAGTCTGAATTAGGAGAAAAAACAACCTTTTATTTTACACTTCCAAAAAAAAATCCGGTGACCACAAATAAACCACAAAATGACGGCTCCCAGGAGATTACGATTTAGAAGAAGATAAATAGAACAGGTGAAAGGGCTAGAATTGCACATCTGATTTGAATAATACGTAAATCCCGTTTCTGCCGCCTTCTGAAACAGTGTGTACATAACCAATCTGAACCGTAAAAGGCATCTCATATCCAATAATAAAGTCCATCTCAAGCTCTGCCCCGAAGGAGGAACGTATATACCGGCGTGGGTTTTGAGCGAAATCACTCATATCTGTGACGACAAAATTGTAAGGGCTGTCCGTCGCGACGACCAATCCGTTGTCATTAAACAGATTAAAGGTCATTCCTTCAAAGAAAAGGGGAAGCGTCTGAAAACCTCTAAACACTTTTAGAATCGGAAACCCGAGTGTCGTTTTAAAATCAAGCACGAATACTCCTGCTACAGGCTCATTGTATCCCATTGTGTAGACCCCATTGAGCGGAATATAAACATGTTTATTGTAAATACCCGACTTTATCCGATTGTCAGCAGTTCCAGCCTCTCCCTTACTCTGGATCTCAAAGTTTAATAACACAATGTTAAAAGGCTTAAAATAAATAGAAAAATAATCACTCACAACAGCAAAACGTTCAGCCCCTGAATTGTAATAAACCCCCTGAATGAATGTAAACCCTCTTTCAGGACCAATCCAGTTAATCGGGCTCTTTGCATTACTAAACCGCATAAAAAGGTTCGGTCCCGCATAAGGATCCTCAAGTATAACCCCCAGATCAGCATGGAATGATAAAGTACTTCTGATTAAGGGGAAAGAGATACCCGGATAGAAAGCGTAGCCCGGTGAAAATACATCTGCCCCCGCGTCCTGGGACAGGAATAATGAGCTGAAATAGGAAAAGGGATATGTATTATAGGTATAATTGATAACGGACTTGAACTTATTGTCAAAAAGATCGTAGACTAAACCCGTACTGTACGAGTGTCTCATTAAAATATCATTTCCCGATGTGTAAAAGCCGACACCCAGGTTAACCCCATTTCCAACCATAAAAGGAAGCCAGTACCCCGGGATTAGCCACTTCGCCGGCCTGTATCGATCATAACCTTCTATTGTGTAAAAGCCGCTTTTATCTTCTATATCCCGCCGGTCAGACAATCTAAAGGTTGGCTTTTCTGAAACGGTATGCTTTTCTTCCCGGTAGAGGTGGTCAAGACCATCAATAGTTCCCGTGGAAATTCTGAATCCCTGTGATGTATACTCCTTCAGCGCTATTTCTCCATTCCCTGAAACTGCCGGTGCAAATACGCCTGTGAGTACATTTGTAATTCTTTCCGTAGTTCCGGCATTGAAATTAATTTTATAGATATTGTATACTCCGTTCTCATCTCCGATAAACATTAATTCATCACTGCTCAACCATACCGGAGAGTAAGCGTTATAATTGGATCCTGTAATCCTCTCCAGGTCGCACTCCCCTTCCATTAGATCTTCAAGGGACGCAAGAAATAAACTCCTCACTCCTCTATCATCCTTGCATGAGAAGGCAACTAATTTTGTTTCAGGTGAAAGTGACGGTTCTTCGATTACCGGGACTGTACTTTGATTGTTCTTTAGCTTTACAGCATCAGGCTTAAGGGTTTTTTTTACCTTTCCGTTCAGATCAACAAGGTAGATCGAAGTGCCGCCCGGGGTCGAATAACATGCTAAAAAAAGATCTTTCTCTTCAAGCAGGACAAATCCCTGAATACTGCCGGACTTTGTAATCTGTCTTTCCTTTTTAGAATTAAGATCAAACATGTAAATATTATTTTTTACATATACATTTTTTTTAATTTCATACCTGATGTAGTAGATCCTTTTATCATCTCCTGAAAACTGGATATTTTTAACATACAGCCCTTTTTTAACACACTTTTCAGCCTCCCTTTCAATGTCATAAATGTAAAGGCCGCCCAGTCTGTCAACGGGATTTATTGAATAGGCTATTTGCCTGCCTGACCTGCTGAAACTCAAAGAATAAATATACCCCTTCATTTTACCGACAGACTCAAAGATGGTTTCCTTCTCTTCTTTAATTTTATCAGCGGCCTCTCTCTGATTTTTCTGTTCAGCCTGCTCCCACTCATGCCAGATTTTGCTAATCCGCCTCCCGTATACCTTTTTAAAAGCAAGGCCCCACGTAAATATCGGGTAACTGCCGCTGGCCATGTTAAAATCCGTCAGTTTATCTTCTCCATATTCCCTGGAAAGGTAGTTAACAAAGGAAACACCAAACAGGTAGGGAGCCTGCCCCAGAGGCCAGACTTTCAGATCATTTGAAGCCCTGTCAAGGGTGATAAAATTATCTTCGATAGACGCCGTTCTTGTGTACATTCTGGTATAAGAAGAATTCCCCCTGCCGAAACCGTATTCGTTCACAGTTTCAGAGTAGACGGCAAACCCTTCCCTGTAAAAAGGAGGTACGGTTAAATTGGGATAAAATATATTTCCGAAAATTTTTTTAATAACCGCGGGCCAGCCCTCGACAATGTCTAAATGGAAAAAGTGTGAAAGCTCATGTATCAACAGATTTTTATACCAGTTTTTATACGCGTCAATGCCTGTGTCTGTAACTCCGTAGGGATAAACCGTGTATACTGTAATATAAAATCCTCCCGGGCCCAGTGCGACGTAGCCGTTTGCAAAATCATTTATATCAGTTACAACTATGTCGATTTTTTCTTCGGGCTCATATTTTGTCCAGGCATAAAGACGCGTATACACATCTTCCGCCTCCGCGTTAATAAACTCAGCAGTTTGCCTTAAATGTATGGGAAATATGATCCTGAAGTGTTCACTCTCCTTAACAACCCATCTCAGGGATGAATCCTGTTTCGGGATCCCGCCTGACATTAAGTTAGCAGCCACGGAGACATAATTACCCCCGGATGCTGCCCATATAAAATTCGATAAAATAAGTAAAAATACGAGGATTCTGACAAAATACTTCATTTTTTTCATAATACGGTTATATCCATTTCCTTACCTATAATTGTATACAAAATATTCAGCTATTCAAATAAACCTGCAATTATTCTGTAAGATTTGTTGAAAATACTTGACTAATTATTCTGAATCATGGTAGTATTAATACTACTATTTGTTTCTCTAAAAGATGGTTCTTTATTTTTGGACAAAGATTTTTAATGTTTATGGAGGGTAGAACGTGAAGATAGGAACAAAAGGAAAAAAGATAATCGCAAAGGTTGGCCTCGAATTAATGAAAGTTAATTTTATCATGGAACACTTTTTTAAATGGGGCGAAAAAGAAATATTAAAGAAGCTTGTTGTTAAAAATGAAAGAAACAGACCGGTAGGTGCCCAGGAAGAAAAATATTATATTGTAACAAATCTGATGAGAGCGTTTGAAAAAAAAATCAAAGAAAATTCTTTAGCACCTTCAGTAAAGAGCTGGGTTTTTAATAAACTGATCGGTGATGTCCTCCTGAACTGGGCTGAAAGATATCCGGAAGCTGCCAGAAGGAGAAAGCTCGAAACCGCTCTGCCGATATTTATGACGATCAGTCCAACCCAGACATGCAATCTTGCCTGTACAGGGTGCTACGCGGCCAGTTCAAAAAAAACAGCCGTAACTCTCGATTGGGATGTCCTTGACAGGGTGGTACTGCAGAAGAGGGATTTATGGGGCTCTCACTTTACTGTAATATCAGGGGGCGAGCCTCTCCTGTATGAGAGTAAAGGAAAAACAATTTTTGACCTTTACGAGAAACACAATGATAACTTTTTCCTGATGTACACAAACGGGACGCTTATTGATAAGACAGTCGCGAAAAGGCTTGCAGACCTGGGAAACGTCGCGCCTGCGATCTCCGTTGAAGGTTTTGAAGAGGAAACAGATGCACGGAGAGGCAAAGGTGTATACAAAAAGATTGTCGAGGCAATCGAAAATCTCAAGGAGGCCGGAGTTTTATACGGTATATCCTTTACCGCGACACGCAAAAATGTTGATAAAATCCTGGATGATGATTTTGTTGATGAGTTCTTCGGCGAAAAGGGAGCGGCCTTTGCATGGATGTTCCAGTATATGCCGATAGGAAGGGGCCCTGACTTTGACCTGATGATTACACCCGAACAGAGGCGGAACCTCTGGTTTCAGGAACGGCATTTGATCAAGGACAAGGGTATCTTTTTCATCGATTTCTGGAATGGCGGCCCAATAAGCGATGGATGCATAGCTGCCGGAAGGAAAGGCGGCTACCTGTATATGGACTGGCACGGGAACATGATGCCCTGTGTATTCATCCCTTACTCGGTTGGAAACATAAAAACTGATTTTTTTGACAAGGGAAAAACTCTTGATGATGTGCTTGAAACGCCCTTTTTTAAAAATATAAGAAAATGGCAGGATAACTACAGCTATAAAAAATCTTCCCTTGATATCGGCAACGAAATTGTACCATGTCCTATCAGGGACCATCACTCCGAATTCAATAAAATTGCCAGGGAGAGCGACGCACTCCCGGTGGGAGAAACAGCTAAAAGGTCGTTCAAGGATGAGAAGTTTATTAACGACCTGACCGAAATCGGAAAAAAAGCGGCGGAAGCAACAGAAGATCTCTGGAAGAATGAATACCATAAAATTGAAGATCCGTCGAAGGTGGATATTTCATAACCTCCGGTCAAAACTCCAGGGCTCCCTGATGTTTTTCCTTAATACACCCGGTCAAAACTCCAATGCCCTGTTTTCTTTAGCTGAGCGTTCAGCCATTCTCATGGCAACCACAACAGCCTTTGATTCCTCCGGTGTAATGACAGACGGTTTTTCACCGTCCGCCACGCACTTTAAGAAATAGTCAAACTCTTCCTTCAAAAACCCCCTCCTCATACCATGAACCTTCGGCCAGTACGTTGATTGGGGAAAGCTGAGCCCTTTTTTGGTAAGTAAAGAATAGTCTGTGCCGGATCTGTCGATGTAGATCGTGCCTTCACTGCCAACTATCTCCATCCTGGCATCTATCGCGAAGGGATCGTTGTCGGGAAGGCACCATACATCCTCAACCACAGCGATCACCCCGTCATCGAAGCGGAACATTGCCCAGCCTAGATCATCAAAGGGAAGTTCAGGCCTTGTGTTTGTGGACTGCGCGTATACACTCTTCGGTTTTGCGCCGGTGTACCAGAACATGAGATCCAGATCATGGACGCCGTCACCAAAAAGCGCGCTGAGCTTATGAAGGTGACTCTCGGTCACCCATTTTGCGAGATTGCGTCTTGCGTGAATGGTCAGGATCCTGCCGAGATTCCCCGCTTCAATCTCCTCCTTCACCAGAGCGTAGACAGTGTCGAATCTGCACACATGCCCCACCATAAAACATTTATCCGTTTTCTTCACTTCAGCAATTATCTTATCACACTCCTCGCCGGTATCCGCCATCGGTTTTTCAAGAAACACATGTTTCCCGGCACGGAGCGCGTCAATAGTTATTTGCAGATGGTCCTTCACATGGGTCACCACAGTCACCATATCAATTTCCCTGTCTGCGAGAAGGTCCTGATAATTGGTATAGGACTTCGTTACATTATACTTCTCAGCTATCTCTTTCAGCCGGTGCTCACGCCGTGTGCACACAGCGGCAACATCAGCAAGCGGCAGCTGCTGGAGAGCGTCCACGTGGTGTTCTCCAAACCAGCCCAGCCCTATTACACCGCATCTTATTCTGTCCATAGTTGAATCCCTCCCTTAATTAATTGATGTTGTCACACAACCTCTAATTAGCGCCTGAATTAATATAATCCATGCTGGTATTGTAACTTATGTGATTGGAATGTCAAGTCCGGCCTGTGAGCTCCTGTCATTTCTTTTTTTATTGACTTTTTAAATCCTTAAACTATACTGAACGATTCAGGCTGTCCCTTAACATATACATTGGCTATTTCGATACAATAGGTGAAGCTAGGGGTCTGTGTAATATAATGTGACATCTGTTACATAAGTACGCTTGTCGTTATTAAAAGTAATATACGGCAAGCGTATTATTTTTATGCTTAAAACACGCATAACAGCGTTATAACGCGTCCACAATGAAGATTCACGATGATATACCTTGAATAAGAGAGAAGAAGTTTTAAACTCCTATTAAATGAAATAAAGAAACATACAGTTATATTGAATAGGCAGGACTTCGGTTCTGTCTTTTTCTACCATATAGCAGTTAATTATATTGATAGATTGATGAAGTTGTGAGAT
>DAOVJS010000138.1 GCA_030673105.1 Spirochaetota bacterium | reverse complement strand
GTTGACGCGACTACAATGTGGATGGTAAAAAACCCCGAATGGTTCGATGTTATTGTCACGACAAATATGTTTGGAGACATTATTACGGATCTTGGAGCAATGATTCAGGGAGGAATGGGTGTAGCGGCAGGAGCAAATATTAATCCTGAAGGAGTATCAATGTTCGAACCCATTGGAGGTTCAGCACCGAAGTACACCGGGAAAAACATGATAAACCCGATAGCTGCAATTGCCGCAGTACAGATGATGCTCGATTTTTTTGAAGAATCCGAAGCGGCAGTGTCACTTGAAAACGCTATAATAAGCACAGTCGGAAAACTGAAAAGTATGTCCGCGGGAAAAATGGGATATACCACCTCTGAGGTTGGGAATCTTGCTGTTAAACAGATAAAGAGTTAGAAATTGCTTATTTTTTCCGAATATGTTTACTATATTTAGATACAGGGGAGGTGAAAAAAATGAAAAAAATTGTTGAAGATATCTTTCATGCCGGAGTAGGGCTTACAAAAGTAACAAAAGAAAATGTTGAAAAAATATTTAATGAGCTCAAGCAAATCGGAGAAAAAGTAGATAAAGACAGAGAAATATTTATCTCAAAAACACTTGATAAGCTGGAAAAGACCGGGAAAGAAATATCCGACAAGATAAAGGATTCCCTGGCTCCGAATCTTAAGAAGATCGATGACCTGAATAATAAGATTGACGAGCTCGTAAAAGAAATAAACGAACTAAAAAAGAAAAAGGCGAACTAATCAAAACGTTCCTGCCACAGAATTTCCCGCTCAAGCCCGAGGTTTTTAAACTTCACTCTCTGATAAACAATGGCAAAAATCATGTACAGGTTTGTGAATATGATAATTACAGGGAGTATTAGCGTAATCCTGTTTAAAAGACCCAGCACCACAAAAATTGTAAGGTGAGTTGTATCCCCCAGGAAGGTCCATATTTTCATTGAGACGCGCATCTCCCTGTAGTATATCTCCCTTGTTTGAGAATCGATTCTCCCGGGATCAGGAAAGAGATCGTAAAAATTATTAGCATAAGGTAAATATCCTATAGAAACGATACAGGCTTCAATTCTGTAAAAAAAGTAATAGAGCCTTGCGACCAGCTGTTTGAGACTGAAAGATCCGCTATTTCCTTTCTCCTTCAAAGAGGGTTCTCTCAGTTCTTCCATGCCCTCAAGTTTATCAGCGTAATCCGGCTTTGATACATTGATAAAAACATTCTTAAAGTGATCAAACAGGATAATATGGATGTACATAGAAGACTGGGCCACAAGACCCAGAAAAAATGGATAGATAGTGCCGGAACGAATATACACGGCAAACGCGACACCATAAAATATTGATATGTGTGTGGTTAAATCCGCCAAACCGTCAAGGGTCTTGCCAAAACGCGAGCTTTTCCCTGTCATCCTGGCAAGCTGGCCGTCAGCACAATCAAAGATAATCATTAGCTGTAGAAGAATCGCTCCAGCCATCACATAAGAATGTTCACCTGTTGCAAATAAAAACCCCGATGTGACTCCAAAAAGCATTGAAATAAGTGTAACAAAGTTTGGACTTCTCTTCAGTTTATAAAAAAACTTTGCCGTAAAAAATGCGAGCTGCCTGTTAAAAAATTGATTTACAATCTCTTCTGTTTCCCTTGGTTTAAGGGAACTTCTGTACTCCTGAAGCAGTTTTGTAAAGAACATACTGAACTTTTTATGATCTGCTATTTTTGTCATCCCCTTTCAATTGATATTATACCTTAAAATCATAATCTCGTAAACCTTTAAATTTTAAAAGGGCCCCACAAAATGCATCATGATCCTGGATTTACCTTCAATGTTAAGGGACAGCCTGAATTTTATGGTATTTTTCCTATGGCTAAGCTAAAACAATCTGTCAATCTCCGGAAAGACCCTGAGCAGACTTTAGATCTATTTTCAGGTCTCCTTCTCTTATCAACTTCCAGGGACTCGTAGAAATATCGATTATTGTTGAAGCTCTTTTCTTCTTCTGACCCCCTTCCAGACAGACGATTATACTGACTTTTCCTCGAAAGGTGCTGATAAGAACTTCATTTTCGTAAATGTTGTCTTCACCGCTTATATTCGCGCTTGGCGCTACAATCGCCTCATACCCAAGCATCCGGAACAGCCCGCCTAAAAAAGGATCATCAGGATACCTGATAGATACCTTTTCCCCGTGAATACTCTGAAAAATTACCGTTAGCGGGCCGGGCCAGTACTTTTCAAGAGGCTCCGGAAGTGTCTGCCCAGTATACAGAGATAAATTTTTCATGCTGCCTATGAGTCTGATAAAAGGTTTTCCGGCAGGCCGTTTTTTTATTTCATATATCTTCTCTACAGAGTCCGCAAACCTTTCTATGGCCACAATGCCGTAGATTGTATCTGTAGGTATAACACATATATTTCCTTCATTAAGAGAGGAGCACACCTCTTTCATTACAGAGGCACAGTTTTTATCATTTATAAAATAAATTGCTGTTTCTTCCATATATACAAACCAACCCTGCCGGCCGGCACCGTCATGTTTACATTCAGCTCAAATCAAGCATTCTCTCAATCGCCTTTTTCGCATCCCTGATTACCTCCCGGGAGAGGAGCACCTGACCGGTGTAGTCACCGCGCTGGACAGCAAGAAGGGTTGAAAGGAGGTCTCGTCTTCTGTTTTTTGACATATTCGCACATACCGATTTATCCAGAGGCTCTATCACTTTATCTTTATTTTGTAAACTGAGCCTGTTTACCAGATTGTACTCGGTCCCGATCACCCATTTACTCCCTGCCGGTGACCCTTCTATCATCTTTTTAATCCTGGATGTTGACCCGCTGTAATCTGAGGCTTCCACCACTTCAGGTTCACATTCCGGATGAACTATAATCTTAAAACCGCTGTCCTTCTTCCTCCAGTACTTCACATGATCCGGTGTAAATACTCTATGTACAATACAGAATCCGTTCCAGATGACAAGTCTGCTGTCCTTTTTCTCATTCAGGTTTTCGTGTGAATAACCGTCAACCACGCATAAATCGTTCCCCATCCCCAGAGAAGATGCCGTATTTATGCCGAGGTTTTTATCCGGCATGAAGAATACCCGTTTCCCGCCTTCCAGAATATATTTAAATATCTTTGCCACATTGCTCGACGTACAGATGAGCCCCTCATTTCTTCCGCAAAAGGCCTTCACAGCGGCATGGGAATTCGCGTAAGTTACCGGGATGTATTCGTGAGGATGAAGCCTGTTTAAAATGTTCCAGACATTCTCAATATCTTCCGGAAAGGCAAAATCAGCGAGTGGACAGCCGGCGCCCCTGTTAGGTATAAAAACATACTTCCTCTCATCCGCCAGAACCCTCGCGATTTCAGCCATAAAATACACGCCGCAAAAAACAATAAATTTGGCCTCAGTCTTCGCTGAAACACGCGATAATTCGAGAGAATCCCCTGTGTAGTCGGCAAACTGTACGATTTCATCCCTCTGGTAATGGTGAACGGGGATGAAAAGGTCTTCTTTAAACTCATTCTTCAACTTCAGTATTTTTTCATCAACTTCTGTATCGCTAAGCTCTTGAAGATTATCCATTTAACAACCTAACCTAAGATCTTCATAGAAAAATCCGACTGGGCTGTCGAATTGGTTATGTATCCGGCAGATATATAATCGACAGGTATCCCTCGAAGCTTTTTTATCCTCTTCCTGTTCATACTCCCGGAAACCTCGACTTCAGTCTTCCCGCCGATTAATTTCACAGCTCTTTTTACCATTTTCCCCGGCATATTGTCAAGCATAATCCTGTCCACCCCGAGAGAAAGGGCTTCTTCTACCTCTCCCATAGAACGGCACTCAATCTCGATTTTAAACCGGTCAGCGTGAATCGACCTCACCTTTTGAACCGCCCCGGTGATTGACCCGGCCGCGTCTATATGATTATCTTTTATAAGAACCATGTCGTATAGACCCATACGGTGATTCTTACCGCCGCCGTGCACAACAGCCCTCTTCTCAAGCTCCCTCAACCCTGGAAGTGTTTTTCTGGTATCAAGGATCTTGATCCGGGTCCCTTCCAATATACGAACAAGCCTGCTGACCTCTGTTGCTATACCGGAAAGGTGCCCCAGGAAATTAAGCGCTGTTCTCTCCCCCATAAGAATAGATTTCACCCTTCCCTTTACACTAACAATTTTCTCGGAAATGTGAAAAGGATCGCCCTCTTTTTTAAAAAAGATCACAGACAGTGAGGGATCTATTAGTTGAAAAACCTTCTGAAAAGCGTCACACCCTGACAGGATCCCTTCGGATTTCGAAATAATGACGGCCTCATTTTTGTCATCGGAAAAAACAGCATCCGAGGTAACATCAATCAGGTCTGTTCTTTTACCTGTTAATAAATCGTTGAGACTTTCACTGAAATCAGCGCAGAGGTCTTCGCTAAGAGCAGCTTTAACGGCAAGGTCAACCGGGGATGTATCCATCATACATACCTGTCTAAAAAACACTAATTAAGCTTCAAACTTATTGTCCCAAAAAAACCGGCGGTTTAAAGGTCAAAAGGTGAAACATAATCACCAAGCCTTTTCTGAACTTTTAGAAGACGCTCCTTCTGGAGATTCAAAACTTCAGTCATCTCACCCGGGGAATCAAGAACATCATTTTTATATATGTCAAGTATCCTGTCAGTCTTATTAATATTCTCCCGGACGCGCATGGTAAACTGTTTAACGTAGCTGTCTTCTGTATATTCCTTATTCAGAACATCCTGAAAGAGTTTTGACAGGTCTTCATATTCCGGGATATATCCGGTGGGAGTTTTTATGGCTTCCACATCATTATGGACCCTCAGCTCCATCCATTTCAGCCATACGCGCTTGTCCTCCCTTTCGTTGAACCATCCGCCCTCTTCGTCTTTTAAAAAGTAGTTAACAGAAAATATCTTCGGCGGACTGGAGAGATCTTTTCCGAATTCAAGGTTGTCCCGGATGTATCTTCCTATTGTTATGGAAAGAAAATCAAGGTTGGACATCGGATTAAACTTCCTCACACCTTCCTGACCGAGGGTTGCCGCGGTTGTCTCGGATTCAAGGGAAGCTCCTTTTGTGATAATCCCGTGCTGCCAGTCGAAGGACTCTTCAACAGGAACCCAGGTATCAGAGTCCCTCCCTCCGTAAATAATACCGCCGATCTTAACTCCTTCCGGGTTTTCCATCTCTGGGTCCCGGTTTTTTAGAAGAGTCATACTCAGCGTGAAGCGCGCGTTCTTGTGTGAAACATCGACCTCTTTTCCCTCTTTATCCTTTTTACCCGGATACCACTCACCCGAATGGTTTATCCCCTTTTCAGGAGGATTTGAATCCTTATCAATCCAGTAAACGTCGCCCTTTTCAGTCCGGAGGATATTTGAAAAAATAATCTCGCCTTCCGAATGAAGCGCCTCCCAGATGAGCTTATCGTCCTTAGCGTTAACCCCCTGGATTATTCCGAAAATACCCTTTTCCACATTCACGCCGTAAACGGCGCCCTTTTTCTTTCTGAGATAGGCGATGTCATCACCGATGATTTTTTCTCCTTCAACCATTGAAGTCGAGGTTTTCCCGCACATCGAAGGAAAAGCACCACTGAAATAGCTTACCCTGCTTCCGGGACCGTTCACTCCCATGACGAACATGTGCTCCGTGAGCCATCCTTCCCGTGAAGCTCTCTGAATGGCAAGCCTCATCGCGAGCTTCTTCAGCCCGATCGTGTTCCCGCCGTACTGGGTATTCGTGCTGTAAACTGTATTTTCTTTGATGTCTATGTAAACCCGCCTCTTTCCGGTATTTTTCGACACGCTGTTTGTGAGCTCACCCGCTGAGTGCACAAACTTAAAAAAACCCGGGAAATCACCGAACCTTTTAAACTGCTCATACCCCTGCCTGTATAAAAGGTCCTCGCTGTGCGCGACATAGGCGGAGTCGGTAAGCTGAACACAGGGTATGGAAAATTCAGAGTTTAAAGGCCCGAGGCAGAAAAACCGCACATAGAGCTCATGGCCTTTCATTAGATCCCTGAAGATCGAGTGGACCTCCTCCCATCCTTCTTTTCTGTCAACCGTGTTAATCGATTTCCCGATCTTAACACCCTCAGGTAAAAGTATTTTAGTGTTTATTTTATCACGCGCCTGATCAAAGTAGCCGTCATAGTGGATTGTATGGCCGGCCAGCCTCAGCTTTATCTCCTCTGTGTTCCTGACAGAGGCTGACCTTATGTATTCAAGGTCCTCTTTTTGATCTGTGCACACAAAAATACTGTCCGGATTGCAGAGATCGACATACCGGGCGATAAAATCGTGCATTGCAGGATTTTTTAAAGCATAGAGCTTGTTATACTGTTTTTCATCCAGTCTTTCTTTCAATATAACTACCGTGCTCTTTTCCGCTCCTTTTTCCATAAAGACCCCTTTTTGTTAAATAATTGACTGCATTTGCTTTGCTGCTTTAGATCAGTCGATCACAC
>DAOVJS010000105.1 GCA_030673105.1 Spirochaetota bacterium | reverse complement strand
TTTTGACGGTCCTATCGCGGTCCAGGCTGTGGGCAGGACAACCGATGAAATATGTGAATGTGCCCGGCGGCTCCATCAGATAGACTCTTATCTCGCCGTTAAAATTACAGCAAATAAAGCGGGCCTGGCTGCGGTTAAAATTCTGGTTCCTGAGGGGATCCGCACTAATGCCACGCTGATTTTTAATCCGGCGCAGGCTCTGCTGGCCGGTCTCGCGGGTTCACCATTCATAAGCCCGTTTATCAGCAGGGCCAGAATGACAGGGCATGATGGAGTGGAGGTTATACGAAAAATACGTAAGCTTTTTGATGCATTTGGTCTTGCTGATACAAATATGATCGCTGCCAGCATTAAGGATGTCAGCCAGGCAATCGACTCCATAATTGCGGGAGCTGACAGCATAGCTGTTCCTTTTTCTGTTTTTGAGGCCATGTGCGAGCATCCTCTCACCAGCGCGGGCCTCGATGCTTTTATAAAAGATTACATAAATATTCCACAGGATTAATCGCAAAGAGCACAGGATAACAGCAATGGTAAAGGATGTCCAATCCGTTAACAACAAAACTAATAAGATAATTTTCCTGCCTAACGAATAGGAGGCTGTATGGTTGAGAAGGTCATAATAATGGGAGCAGCCGGGCGGGATTTTCACAATTTTAATGTTTATTTCAGGGACAATCCCAGATACCGGGTAATAGCTTTTACAGCCGCTCAGATACCATCAATTGAAGGGAGGCTTTATCCACCGGAGCTTTCGGGTAAGTATTACCCGCAGGGCATTCCTGTCTTTCCCGAGGATCAGCTCACCGGTCTCATCAGGGATAACAGGGCGGATCTAGTTGTATTCTCCTACAGTGATGTTCCTCATGTTGAGATTATGCACAAGGCCTCTCTTGCCATGGCAGAAGGTGCCGATTTTATTTTAATCGGAGCAACATATACGATGCTGCGCTCACAGAAAATTGTTATTGCGGTATGCGCGGTACGAACCGGATGCGGGAAATCGCAAACTACCCGCAGGGTGTGTGAAATCATCAGGACACTGGGGAAAAAAATTGTCACTGTCAGACATCCGATGCCCTACGGAGATTTGAGGAACCAGGTTGTGCAGCGTTTCGCATCTTACGATGATTTTAAAAAGCACGGGTGTACACTTGAAGAAAGGGAAGAATACGAACCACTGGTTGATCAGGGTATAGTGGTTTATGCAGGGATCGATTATAAAAAAATTCTTGAGGAGGCAGAAAAGGAAGCCGACATAATCATCTGGGACGGAGGAAACAACGACACTCCTTTCTATTACCCGGACATCCATATTGTGCTGTTCGATCCGCTCCGGCCAGGGCATGAATTGCTCTACTACCCAGGCGAAACAAATATGAAAATGGCGGATATCGCGATAATCAATAAAGTAAATACCGCAAAACCGGAGGGGGTGGAAAAGGTAAGAAAAAACATTGAAAACCATGCTCAAAAGGCGGAAATAATCCTGGCGGAATCAAGCATTCTTGTAAACAAAAGTGAACAAATCAGGGAAAAACGTGTTCTTGTTGTGGAAGACGGTCCCACACTTACACACGGGGGTATGTCTTACGGCGCTGGAATGATCGCTGCTGAGACGTACGGAGCTGCCAGGATTGTTGATCCAAGATCCTGCGCCCATGGAACAATAAAAGAGATCTACAATCATTACCCGCATATCGGTCCAGTGCTTCCTGCCATGGGCTACAGTAAAAACCAGATTCGCGACCTGGAAATCACGATAAATAACGCAACCTGTGACCTTGTTCTATTCGCCACCCCAATTCAGCTCCCCCGGCTGCTTTCCATAAACAAACCCACCCTTAGAGTACGCTATGAATACAGCGATCATGGCCATCCCACACTTGAGGAGGCCCTTATAAACCGTCTTCAAAAACTGAATGCATAATGCCAAAACTATGCCTTCTCTTCTCAGCATATATTAACCGGCATAATTCGACTATCGCTTACTCTTTCAACAGTCCCCGCTCTATAATAACCACAAAATCCTGGGCATTTGTGAGGATAGACCGCGCGGTAAGAGATCCGCGGTTTGCGAGCTTACTTACCGCGAATTCCGACATATCCACAATATAGAAAAATACAGGCCTGACCCGGTTTTTACCTGCCACTGTATAAGAAGGAACCATATTACCGGCAGCTATGGCATGGAGCTGTGTCGCCAATGCAATTACCGTAGTTGCCCGCCGCGTCAAAACGCGCATTTTTTCCTGTGCCTCGTAAGCGTCACCTATAACTTCCGGGAGAGGACCATCATCACGAATAGATCCTGCCAGCACATAGGGGATTTCTTTTTTTATGACTGCCCTCATGATTCCATCATTTATGATTCCTTTATTTACTCCTTTTTTGATCGATCCCACAGCCCTGATCCTGTTTAGAGCATCCAGATGATTGTAATGACCGAGGGCGGCAGTTTTTTTAGAATAAATGTCCTGACCTAACGCAGTCCCAAAAATAGCCCCTTCCACATCATGAGTTGCAAGGGCGTTTCCCGCGAATAAACTGTGAACGTAACCCCCTTTGATCAGTCGAACAAAAGATTCCCGCGCATCCCGGTCAAAGGTTAGAGCCGGTCCTAAAACCCATATAATAAAGCCGTTTTTGCGTTCATAATTTAATAGACTGTAGAGCTCATCATAGTCGACTGAAAAGGACGTTTCTCTTGAAGGATATGTTCGAAAACTAAACTTATCAGATCCGGGGTCCGGGGATCGAAAAGCATCGTTATGAACAAATATTCCGTCCTCCCCGTTTTCTCTACGCCCGCATGCCACCTCATCTCCTGTCTTGATATTGCGGAACTCTCTAACACTGAGAGAACCATCCTTTTCCAGTACTACCACGCAATCCATTCGGGATTCTTTTAAAAGCAGCCATTCTCCCTTCCGGACCTGGAAATATTCAGGATAGATAGACGTTGCGTGAAAGCTTTCAGGAGCAACCCCCGTTATCTTCACCTTCTTGAACCGAACAGCAGGTGAACTTGTTAAGGGGCATTGATTGAACTCAGGCGGACTGTAAGTGGGAAATACAAAGGGCATTAGCCTTACCTCCTGGTTCTCTGCCCGGGCATTTTCAATTTATACCCCGGTTTTTTATCAACCAGTAACCATATTTATTATCGAACCATTTGTAAAAAATATTTTTGAAATATCGTTTTATTTATATAAAATTAGAATTTTAGGTTAAAAAGTGCTTGACGGGAAGTTTATCATGGTGCATAATGGCAATATTAAAACACACCGAATCTATTTGGTGAATACATAATACAAGGAGGGTTTCAAATGAAAATAGTAAAGGTAATCCTTATTCTGGCGTTATTATCTTCGCCGCTTCTTGGGGTTTCCCAGGTACATGAAACTTTTAGCAGTTCTTCTCTTACCAGATGGACCCCGGTAAGCGGTACCTGGAAAGTACTTAATGGAAGACTGACCCAGACCGATACCAGGGAAACAATGGCAATGATCACAATTCCGGTTAATCAGGACGGGGTTATGCTGTATGAATTTGATCTTAAATATGTCCGTGGTGGTGAAGATGATTACGCGGGATTTGGTATCCACATCTGTACAAACAGCCCGACTAACAAGAGGAGCTGGGGAAACGGCAGGTCAACACTTGGCTGGATAACCTGGGATCCCAAACAGTACGGTTCCCCGGGGGCTTTTATCCAGGTATATAAGAGCACAGGAATTACCTCGATGGGACTTGATACAAGGATTTTTCCTGGAAGTGATCCTCTAAGGTATGGCGGCATACTTCCAGTAAGAAAAGATTATCTTAAGTATGAGTACCTGAATTATACTGTTCCTGTTAAATTTCAGATTAACACGAGGACTGGAAGAGGAAGGTTTTACGATCCCTTTAATCCCGACAGGTACTACTATTCTTTTGATCTCGGCGCTCCTATAAGACCGGGTGGTTACCTGACATTAAGAATGAACAGTATTTCGCTCAGTATAGATAATGTGAGAGTGACCCAATTGGATTGATCTTTGATGTAATAATGAGATTGGGTTATGCTATTTCCCGGCATAACCCAATTCTTACAACCCTCAAAGACTTATACATTAATTTAAACACGGGCAGGTTCCACTATAGCGCTAAAGGTATATCCTCCTTTACTTAAATGTTGTGACTGATTATATATGAGAAATAAAACCGATGTCTTACTCGCTGTCTGCATTCTTTTATTCGGTATCCTGCTGAGCCATAAAAAGATTGAAGCTGCAAAAACCTTACAATTCAAACCCTTTTTTACAGAAGATGTAAATGATACCCTTGCCGGAATGAGCCTTGAGGAGAAGGTCGGACAGGTAATGATATTCGGTTTCTGGGGTATGAATCTCGATGATGACTATGAAACATGGCTTTCCTCCGGAAGACTCGGGAATATTAAAATTTTTAGACGAAATGTAGAATCAAAAGAACAACTTCAGGCACTGACAGGCCGCATAACACTCCTGCCATCATTTTCTGAAAATGGAATCCCGCCCTTTATTGCCACTGATATGGAAGGAGGGGTCGTAAACCATATTCGGTACCCCGGCACTTTTCTCGCTCCCTCGGCCGGAAATATCGGTGCTTCAGGTGATACCGAATACGGTAAAAATGTATCAAGGCTGATAGCCCTCACGCTGCTTGATCATGGTATCAATATGAATTTCGCCCCCTGTGCCGATGTTCTCACAAATCCTGCAAACCGCGTTATCAGTACCCGCTCGTACAGTTCTGATCCAAACATAGTTTATAACATGGTAAAAAACTTTATCGATGAGCACGAAAAAGTTGGTATTCTGACAATGATGAAACATTTTCCCGGTCATGGGATGACCGATTTTGACAGCCATCTTTTTTCAAGCAGCGTCGATATTACGAAAGAAGAACTATACAGGATACACATTTTTCCATACCGGAAGCTTATTAACGAAAAACAGTTGGATGGCTGTATGGTCTCCCATATTATATATAACGAAATTGATCCTGTATATCCCGCAGCCTTTTCTTATCAAATTATAGAGGGGCTTCTCAGGGATAAATTAAGCTTTAAGGGTATTGTTGTAACAGACGACCTTGAAATGGAGGGCTCACAGAGTTACGCGGAAGACATTGTGCAAGCATTCATTCTCGCCTTTAACGCAGGTAATGACCTTGTGCTGGTATCACATACGAAAGAAAAGCAGGTAAAACTCCTAGATCAGGCAGTTGAACTCTTTAAAAACGGGACCCTCAGTGAAGAGAAGCTCGATCAAAAAGTACTCAGAATTCTGAAAGAAAAAAAAGATTACCTCACCAGGTTTTATACAAACCTTAGTTATGAAGATGAATATAAAATCGCGTTAAAGCAATCCGAAAGAATAGTAAATAACGAAGCAAACGAGGGGATTGTCCGTGTTTCTTCTAATATAAAAGGTTCCATTCCGGATTATTATAAAGCAGCACTGCGGGACCATCTTAATGGATTGATTCTTGCTCCTACCTCGCAATTTGCCGATTATGTAAAAAAATATCTCCCGACATGGAACGTAATAAACATTGGATATTTCCCTGAACGGCAGCAGAATAAGGAAGATGCTAAAAAAGTACAACAGGATCTAAAAAATTATGACATTATTTTACTTGGCTTTGCTACAATAAGACAGATCGAATGGGCGGAGGCCTGTATCCAGGAAAATGTTCCTTTCGGGATTTTGTCAATCTACAATCCATTAGTAGCCCGACAATTCGCAAAAGAGGCCCTGTTTATTGTAACATCTTTCGGACCACACAGCCCGGCCACAGACGCACTTTTTAAAAATGTTTTTGAAACAGGAGAGTTTTCAGGCACATTCCCCTATCATTTTAAATGACCGCATCGGCACCGTAGGATATATTTTTTGGCAGCAAGAAATAATCACCAAAAAATAATCACTTTCCCTGCTTTAAAGACATGTAACGTTTAAGTGATTTCATCCATTCCTTGTACTTTTGCCTGTAATACTCCTCAGTTTCCCGTTTATCCACAGGTTCCTTATCATCTGACTCCGGTGGTCCCTCAATGTTTATTTCCTCCGCCCTGTAAAGATAATCTTTTATAAGCACCTCAGCCTTCGCAAATTTACCGGAATCAATGGCCTGTGCAATTTTACGGTCTCTCAGTTTCTCACTCACTATGTAACTGGATTCAAATATACAGCCATTAAGAAACAGCAAAATAATTATTGCAAATACAAATCTTTTCATTAATCCCCCTCTTGGTATGGGTTTATTCCTCCCGTTTAAAGTATAATCCATAAAACCATACAAAGCATATAAATTTTTATGGTTTTTATAATAAATTTATAGGTATATTTTTGGAAAAGTTTACACAAGAGTTAGTAAAAAAATAGAAAATCGAAATCAGTGGGAAACATGATCCAATATATACCGGAACCGGCTTCAGCCGGCTTGATACTTTCATACAAATGCAGCGCGGAGTGCCTTCACTGCATGTATGCATGCTCACCGAAATGGCGAGGGGACTGGATCATGGAAGGTGATCATGCAGCCCAACCTTCCTGCTCTGTGTTGACATGAGAAAACACCTTGCTGGAAAGAGTGACTTCAAAGAGCTGAAACCGGATGAATTTTATCTACGGTTGGAATAATCTGAGCCATAACTTAAATAAAATATTTGCAGGACGGGTATAACTCATCAGCCCCATAGAGTTTTGCCAACAATTCTACCAATAAGTTCAAGAGCCATACCAAAAATAACATCAAGGGGGAGATGCTGTTCGATGGTGGCATCCATGAGCAGCTTTGCTGACGCATCGAATTCTTCATCAGCATACCATAAAACAGCGGCGACCGGTATACGCGGTAAAACCTGAACCTGAAAAGCCGCGTCGCCCATTTCCACAGACTTTCCACCAAGGGCAAGGCAGGACTCCTTAAAACCGGCAAGGTCATACCCGAACCGGACTGCTATTTCATCATTACGAAACGCATGGGGTCCCCTGAAAAACATCGAGCCCCCCTTTAAATTAAACTCACTGACCCATTTCCCCTCAAGCGGGATATCCTTGGCTTCTAAAAGATAAAAAAGAATAAGCAGCCCCAGCTCAACACTCATCTGTTCTTTTCCTAAAGTTAAAGGTTTGATCTCCTGATTTTCAGGATCAACTTCGTAATCATGTCCGATGGCGGTAATTCTGTATACCCTGCGCTTTGAATCGTATTCAGCCCTGCTTCTCCTGCAGGCATCTTCCGGATTTAATTCTCCTAATCTCTTAAAAAAAATTGGATCGAGTTTATGGCACATTGTTGATTTCCGGTAAACTTACATAATGAGTCAGGTTTTTCGGAACATCCACATCAATTCCCTTTGATAAAGCCTTGTTATAAGCTAATAATTGTATTGCCGGCAGATACAAAATGCTCCGCGCATACTCGCTGATATTTGTGCCTGTCTCGAATAAGATGTCTGCGCAAGCATTAATCTCAGCGCCTCCCTTCTCACAAATAATAAGCGTCGATCCTCCCAATCTTTTGATCTCTTCAGTTAAATCAATCTCATAGGGCGCTCCGGTGTCTGAAAGGAAACCTGTTACCAGTACGTCTTTACTGAGAATTGATTTTGGTCCATGCCTAAATTCCAGAAAATGAAAAGCGTCGGAAGGTACCAGGGCCATCTCTTTCATTTTAAGCATAGATTCACAGGCAATCCCATAAAAGGGCCCGGATCCGAGAAATACAAAATGGACAAACTTTTCATAACTGAATGATTTTAAATCCCGGTCATATTTGTCAATTAATTTATTACCGGGTTCCGGCAGATGCCGGAGCTCTTCAAGATATTTATCGGAATGAATTTCTTTATTTCTACTCAACTGCCCGGCTATCAATTGAACTGCCAGAAACATCGAAGTGTAGGATTTTGTCGTGACAACACTTTTTTCCCGGGCACCGGTTAGAGGGATCTTATAAAAACAACTCCTTGCCGCCATGCTTTCAGGATAGCAGCCGATGTACAAAGTCTTGAACACGGTATCGTTATTTACAAAATCAATTGCCTTCACAACCTCTGTAGTTTCGCCAGAACGTGAAAGCGATATTACAAAGACATTTTTTAGACCTTTGAAAACAGTATCCGGATTCAGGTATATCTCCGAAGCAGGG
>DAOVJS010000139.1 GCA_030673105.1 Spirochaetota bacterium | reverse complement strand
TGGTGTCCCCGTGCAGCCAGACAAAATCAGCTATGCCGCCTTCCCAGAACGCGGGCCCTTCTGCAAACTTCTTATAGACAATTTTGATATCACCGCTGTAAGTCTTTCCCTTTTCAGGATTGATCGACCCGTTGAATGTCACTTCCATATTTCCTGTATTTCTTCTGGCATTAACATCAATAACAGCTTTACCTTTAAGAGGAACAACTTTGGTGCCGTCATAATTAAAATTATCTCCGTATCCTCCAATAAGGAGAGGATTCGTTGCCTCAAGCTTCCAGGCTGCCCGATGTCTTCCCTTAAAGATTAAATAGTCACTTCCGGATACAGCAAACAACCCTATACTCGCCGAGAAACCCATGATAAGAGTCAACGCAAGTACCTTTCCTAAAAGTCTCGAAGAATTTTTCATTTTTAATACCTCTTCTGTATTTTTTATCGGGAATCTCTCTTCCCATAATATTACAGACGAGATGACTTGCTATTTTCTTACCGGGTATTTTTTCTATAATAAATAAATATTCATCAAAGTGTTATCTCAACTTTCGTGCGCTTTCTGTGCCTGACATCAAATTTATCAACATCTCCATAAGCAAGCAAAACCGTATACGATTTGCCTGCTTCAAGAACTTTGTCATATTTATCACCCGAGTTGAGAGGAATTATAAACGCAATCTTCGTTTCCTTCTTTTTTTCTACGCCTTCCTTGATTACCACATCATTGCTTCCTCCCAGTGATTCATCCGAGACATGGGAGGTAAAATAGTTGCCAAAATCATCGCGTACAAAAGTTTCGTCGCCTTTCACGTATCCGATAATTAAATTGGCATCCTTCATCAGACTTGAAGGATCGAACCCGACAGCCACCCATCCTCTTGTCGGGGCAGTCAGTATGACCTCCAGATTAGGACCATCGATTTTCCACTCCAGAGTAATTTTTGCACCTGTAATTTCATAATAGCCCTCTTTATTCATGAACTGCTTCCCTTCTTTTCCCAGTGCTGAATGCCCGATAGAAAGCAATAAAATAACCACCCCGAAAAGAGTTATAAACGATTTCATCTTTCTCATTTTACCCCTCCATTCATTACTTGTAATTAATTTGATTTGACATTTACATATACAATAATTTCTTTTATAATAAAAAGCTTTATAAAAATTCACAAACTTTGGCGGAGAAGCTGTTCCCGCTACCTATGTGAACTGGGGTGCAATGGCTATGGCTGGTTTTTGTTGTTGTATTATCAAAAGGTGGTGAGTATTATTTTTACCATATTCTTTTAATGGTATACAAATCAAGATCTTTATCTGAACTGATTATTGGGATATTTTCAGCAATAGCTTGACAAATTAAAAGCCGATCAAAAGGATCTCTATGATGCTGAGGTAAATTTTCTAATAACAATATGTGATTCAATTCTATGCTTAACAATTTAATATCATTGCCTTTAATATGATGTTTTATAAATTCTTTCAATGATTGATCTATTGATAACCTCCCTAAATTGATTTTAATAGCCATTTCCCATATACTGGCAAAGCTAAAAAGAATTTCATTCTTAGAATTTAAAAATAAAGACTTAGCTTTTTTACTTAATTTCGAATCATTAGTAACAATCCACAATAATGTATGTGTATCAAATATTAGTCTCATTACATATATTCCTTAAAATCTTCTATTACTGCATCGAAATCTTTTGAAATTTTAATTTTCCCTTTTGCTGTACCTAATTTGCGTGCAGGTTTTAATTCGTCTATTAATATAATTTTTACAACAGGCTTGTTTCCCTTAGCAATAATAACTTCTTCCCCATTTACAACTTTTTGGATTATTTTTGACAAATTGGTCTTGGCTTCGTGAATATTAAACTGCAGCATAATTAGTTCTGCATAATTAGTTAGCTAACCATATTAGCTAATATAGCAAATTTTATATAAATATCAAGATAAAAAGTAATTCATTTTTAATTTTTGTTGAAGATAGGATTTTAAGAGTAATCAATAGTAAGGGAGTTGATTATCTTCCGAGTCACATAAATATCGCGGACAGTTCCGGCAGTTCCAGCTTTCTCCTCCCAGTCATTTAAATACTCTGATACAATAATACCCCTATAAACTTTTATCCAGCTAAATATACAGTATCGATGATTAATTCATTGACTTGTAAAGAATTATAATATTTTACAGGGTATTGTCTTAAAAAAAGGTTTGCAGGGGTATGTTGCTAACGGTATTCGTTTATACTATATAATTCTTTGCATATAAATAAGTTAACCTGCCGGGATCTACTGGCACACTAATTGCTTCTATTTGGTAAACCGGTTTCATCAGGTTTTATGCCTCTTTGATCAAAAACATAAAGGAGATTGCTATGAAAATTAGAAAATCTTGTGCATGCGTCATTATCTGTTTTTTTGTTCTTGGTGTATCAGGATACTTTGTTATCGATCATGAGAAAACAAATCATACTCACGGCTCCTTTGTGGAAGGCACAGGGGTCCTGACAAAACAGGGGCTTAAACCCATTGAGCAGATCACAGAGGGGACCGAGGTTTACGCTTATGATATTGAATCAGGGAGGTGGTCTTATAAACCTGTTATAGAGACACTTGCCCATGAATATTCCGGTAATCTGGTGACCATAAAAGCTGACAGGGAAACGATAGAGGCAACGCCTGGCCATCCTTTTTTTGTGGTAAGTAATCTAAAACCTGATTACAGACCGCATATTAAAGTTAAGAATAATACAGGCTGGGTAGCTGCCGGTAATTTAAGATCCGGTGATGTTCTGCTTTTAAAAGACAATACGAAATTAAAAGTAGATAGTGTTCGTATATATGACGCTGATTTAACGGTTTATAACCTTAATGTTGCAGGTGACCATACCTTTGCCATTAATGAAAAGGGCATTCTTGTCAGTGATGTGGCAATCTCTGTCAAGGAAGTTGCCTACGGCTATAGTGGAGGAGGGGGTGGTGGATGTTTTCCTGCCGGCACGGAAGTCCGGACCGCGGACGGCTTTAAGCCCATTGCATCAATTCCGGAAGGAACAGAAGTTTATGCTCAGAATACGGAAACCGGCCGGTGGGACTTAAAAAAGGTGCTTAATACCCAGGCCCATCAATATGAAGGTGACCTTGTTACCATTGAGACAGGTGAGACTAAAATAAAATCAACAGGCAACCATCCCTTCTGGGTAGTAAAGGGGCTGGAGCTGAAAGAAAGGCCTCAGGCTGCCGATGTGCCTTTTCAGGAGCGGAGACTAACGGGCCGGGGCCGCTGGGTAGAGGCGCATCATTTAAAGCCCGGTGATGTGCTTGGGGTTTTGGACAACAAAGAGCTCAAGATACACAGCCTCACTTTCGGCTACACGCAAACCACGGTGTACAACCTGGAAGTGGCGGATTCTCATACCTACACAGTTGGTCAGGACGGCCTGCTGGTACACAATAAAGGAGCAAAGAAAGAAAAAGCAGCGCCAGCTGGAGAAGCAGAAATAGCAGCAGAGCCGTTAACCGAGCAGGTTTTAATCGTTCCTGAACAGGAATGGAACACAGAGGAGTACGACAGGATTTATGGGCAGCCCTTTTTAAAAGCTCTTGACAACCCCCTCTCTACTTTTTCTATTGATGTGGATACAGCCTCCTATTCAAATGTGCGCCGGTTTTTACAGGGGGGAAAAATGCCATTAGAAGACGCCGTCCGTATAGAGGAGTTTATAAACTACTTCAACTACGATTACCCGGAGCCTGAGGGTAAAACGCCTTTTTCCTTTAATGTGGAAGTTTCGGACTGCCCCTGGAATGAGGAAAATATGCTCATTCATGTTGGTCTGCAGGGTAAAAAAATATCCTTCGTTGACCTTCCGCCGAATAACCTGGTTTTCCTGTTAGATGTTTCAGGCTCGATGAACAGACCTGAAAAACTTCCCCTTTTGAAGGAAGCCTTGACACTTTTAATCGGAGAGATGCGGGACATCGACAGGATATCCATGGTGGTCTACGCGGGAGCCGCGGGTCTTGTTTTACCGCCTACATCCTGCACTGAAAAGAAGAAGATAATTAATGCTCTAAAAAGGTTAAATGCCGGCGGTTCAACGGCAGGCGGAGCAGGAATAAAACTGGCCTATGCAGTGGCCAGGGAGCATTTTGACCCCCTGGGTAATAACCGGGTCATCCTGGCCACAGACGGCGATTTTAACGTGGGTGCCTCAAGTGACAGCGCTCTTGTCCGGCTTATTGAAGATAAAAGAGACGACGGCATATACCTGACCGTGCTGGGATTCGGCATGGGAAATTACAAAGACAGTAAAATGGAGAAACTGGCGGATTCGGGAAACGGCAATTACGCCTATATTGATAGTTTGAGGGAAGCGAAAAAGGTACTGGTTTCCGAACTGGGGGGAACCCTTTTTACCATCGCAAAGGATGTGAAAATACAGGTTGAGTTTAATCCTGCCATCGTTGATTCCTACCGTTTAATCGGTTATGAGAATCGTATGCTGCGCACAGAGGATTTTGTTGATGACAGAAAAGATGCGGGAGAGTTGGGAGCAGGGCATACTGTAACTGCTCTATATGAGATAAACCTGACAGAAGCAGGTGATGAAGCCAAATCCGAGCTCCGGTATCAATCATCGGATATAAAAGATGATGCTTATACCTCCAATGAACTGATGCTGATTAAATTCCGGTATAAGGAACCCGATGAGGATAAAAGCAGGTTAATTGAAAAACCCATACTTTTTAACCCGGTATTGCCTCACGTATCATCCAATAATTTTCAGTTTTCAGCCGCTGTTTCCGCTTTTGCTCTTATCTTGAGGGACTCGGAGTATAAAGGCACGGCGGCCTATGACCTTGTGCTGCAGCTTGCCGAACAATCGATCGGCCCTGACCGTGAGTGGTATAGAAAAGAGTTTATAGGGCTGGTAAAAATGGCTCAATGGCTGGATGAAAGGTAAAAATTTATTAACATAATATATTGATCCATGGTACGGTTGCGGTTATAATGTCTTCTCGTAAATCCTTTATAAAAAGACTATTTAAACATAATAGGTGGTGCCAGGGGCCTGTGTAATTCATAGCATCAAGAAGGAATCTTCAATATATCCGCTCCCAGTTCGAAATCCAGAAACCCCTGCGGTTCTCCCGGAATATTTGTCAGTATGGAATTATCGATAGCAAGTATCCGTGAAGGTGCTTTCCTTGACGTAAAATATTCATTTGTTATTTTAGCCAATCCAAAGTTCAGGATCGTTGCATCAACTTCTTCTTCTATGTAACGACGATGTATTATTATATCTGAAAAAAGTTGCCGGCGCTTGTGCCAGTTCTGTTCATCGTAGAATTTGTGTCGTTTTCTATTGTTACCGGGATTACTTAAAAAACATAGCGCGCATCAAATACGCAAATTCTGATTGTAAATAAGTCTATCTGTTTCACTTGACAGGCATTACCTGTATTGATAGAATGCGCTCAGTGATGAATGAATATACAAAAGGAACTTCCATATGGCTGACGATACCGTTTACCTCCTGACCTTCGATTTCGGAACAGAGTCGGTGCGGGGGGCATTGTTCAACGAGCTGGGAGAAATGGTACATACCGCGTCTCATGAATACACAACAATATTTGAAAAACCAGGGTGGGCTGAACAGGTGCCGGACGAATGGTGGACAGCTTTCCTGCACGTGGTCGGTACCCTGCTTACCGAATCCGGCGTCAGTCCGGATCAAATTCCCTCCCTCTGTGTGGACAGCACATCCTGCACGGTACTAACACTTGACAGCCGTTTCCAGCCGTTGAGAAACGCTCTCATTTGGATGGATGTCCGTGCGTTCAGGCAGGCTGAACGGATCGCCGGGTGCGGCTCCGATTCACTGAGGTACAACGGATTCGGGAGTGTCTCAGCCGAATGGATGCCGTCAAAGGCGCTGTGGCTGAAGGAGAACGAACGTGAGACCTACGACAGGGCACGCCATATCTGCGAATTGCAGGACTATATAAACTATCGCCTCACCGGTGAGTACGTTGGAAGCATCAACAACGTTACCATCCGCTGGTACTACAATTCACGGCACGGCGGCTGGCCACGTGATTTTTACGATACCATCGGCCTCGACGATGTGGTCGAAAAGTTTCCCGGAACTATTCTGAAACTGGGTGAACCTATCGGTAAGATACACCCGAAAGCGGCCGAAGAGACGGGACTATCGAAAGATACTGTCGTTATTCAGGGCGGCGCGGACGCATTTACTGGAGTACTGGGGCTCGGCGCGGTCAAACCGGGCAGGCTCGCCCTCATTACCGGCTCTTCCCATGTAATGCTCGGTCTTTCGGAAAGGGGATTTCATAAAAAGGGAGTATTCGGCGCATATCCCGATGCGGTTATGCCCGGACTGTACGCATTTGAGGGAGCGCAGATCTCCACCGGGT
>DAOVJS010000019.1 GCA_030673105.1 Spirochaetota bacterium | reverse complement strand
GTCTTAACTGCCACTCTTTAGATACAAACACATGGCAGATGGGAATGAAATCAGGTCCGGCTAACTGGTAAATGGCACCTGGATTAAGAAGATTAAATATCACTGTATCCTCATAATTAAACAGGAAAGTTTTTCCTAATAGTAATTATGGACACAGGATTTTATAATCGGGGCACAGGATCTCTTTATATTAAAGAGATCCCCGTTGTCCCGGTTTTTTTAATTTGATTCGACAATATACACATGATGTGCTATAATGTCCTGTAGAGAATAATACAAAAAAGATATAAAATATTTAATATATCATATTACTATCATTATTTTGAAAGTCATAGTAAGGTTAAAACAGGGTGATTCGTAATAGTCTGACAGCAAAGATCATCATATCGGTGTCAATTGTTATTACAATAGCAATAGGTATCTTCGCATATATTATTGTGAGAGTTCAGACCAATGAATTAATGGACAGGGCGAAAAGTAATGGGATATTTATTAGCCATCTCATATACCAGCATATCAGCCAGGTAATGCTGACTGGAAACCGTGGAGAAATAAGGGAATTTTTCTTAAACATAGGGAGATCCGAGGAGGTACAGCGTATTTTCTTATTTGACAACAACGGGCGAGTTGTCTTTTCGTCAGAAGCGGAAGAAATCGGAGGGATGGCGGATGACTTTTACCGCCAGCTTTTTATGAGCAATGAAAATCCTGTTAATTTCAAAGTGTATGAGGACCAGAAGATATTTTCCATAGTTACACCGGTTAAGAATAAACAGGAATGTCAGTACTGCCACGGAACTAAATCTCGTACACTCGGAGTACTCGGGTTAGATATATCTCTTATACCCGCGGAAAGAGAGATAGCAAACAATAGAAATTGGATAATCCTTTTTGCATTTGTAATACTGGCACTTGTTTCAGCCGTCATATCTGTACTTGTGGTAGTTCTGGTCAGACGCCCTGTGGGGAGCCTGATTAGAACTATGACAGCGGTGGAGCAGGGTGACCTGAAAGTTCGGGTCAATATAAAAAATAAGGACGAGCTGGGCAGGCTGGGCACCTCTTTCAATTCAATGATAATAAGCCTTGAGCAGGTAAAGTCGGAATTACAGAAGCACCATGAGCAGCAGATGCAGCAGGCGGAGAAACTGGCTACAATAGGTGAGCTTGCATCAGGAATAGCTCACGAGATAAAGAACCCTCTGGCAGGGATAAGTGCCGCTATTCAGGTTCTTGCTGAAGAGTGTAACCTGAGGACTACACACCGGGAAGTTATTGATGAAATCATGCAGCAGCTGGAAAGGTTGAACAAAAATACAAGGGACCTTCTCAGTTTTGCCAGGCCCGCGGAACCTAAATTTCTTGTAAGTGACCTGAATGACGTCATCAACAGGGCCGTTTTTTATGTAAAAAAACAGACAGAGAGGCAGAATGTTTGCCTAATAGAAGAGCTGGAACAGGGAATACCCAACATTCTAATAGATCCGGAACAAATTCAGCAGGTTTTTCTAAACATCATGCTCAATGCAATTCAGGCCATGCCTTCAGGTGGATGTTTAAATATAACTACACAACGGGTGACAGACTTCAAATTCGGAACACCGGAAACCGTTAAAATATCGTTCACGGATACAGGTAAAGGGATTCCAGGGGACTATCTCCGCAGAATTTTTAATCCTTTTTTTACCACAAAACATCGGGGTACAGGACTTGGATTATCCATATCCCGAAATATTGTGGAAAAACACGGCGGACGCATTGAGGTGGAGAGCGAGCCGGGTAAAGGGACATGTATTACGATTATACTCATACTGGAGAGTGAAAAAAATGGCCAAGGGCAGAGTGCTTGTAGTTGACGATGAAAAGTTAATCCGCTGGTCACTGGAGCACAATCTCAGTCGTGAAGGTTATGAAGTTGTTTGTACCGACTGCGGTGAAAAGGCGGTCAGCACGGTTGATTCTGAAATAGTAGACCTGGTTATACTCGACGTGCGCCTTCCGGACATAACCGGGGTTGAGGTTTTAGAGAAGATAAGGGGATTCAAACGCGACATTCCGGTTGTCATGATCACTGCAGACGATGCGGTGAAAACAGCCGTTGCCTGTATGAAGGCCGGGGCGTGCGATTATATGATAAAGCCCTTTGATTTTGACGAATTAAAGGTAATTATAGAAAAGTCTCTTGAGGATGCCAGTCTGAAAAGCGAGTTCAGGCGGATGCGGAATGACCTGGAGGCTGAGAGTCAGTTTGAAAACATAATTGGTGAGAGCGAGCGGATGCGAGAGGTTTTTCGAATAATAACGAGGGTTGCCTGCAGTGATGCCACGACGGTACTGCTGTATGGGGAGAGCGGGACCGGGAAAGATTTGGTAGCCAGGGCCATTCATTACGGCAGTGCCCGTAAGGAGAAGCCATTAATAGAGATAAACTGCGCGGCTCTTCCGGAGACACTTCTGGAAAGCGAGTTGATGGGGTACGAGAAGGGGGCATTTACAGACGCTAAAGCAGCAAGGAAGGGGTATTTTGAGCTGGCTGATGGTGGAACGATTTATCTTGACGAAATAGGGGAAATGAATGTCTCGATGCAGGCGAAGCTTCTGCGGATCATAGAGAACAAGAGGTTCAAACGTTTGGGCGGGACAGAGGATATTGAGGTGGATGTGAGGATCATAGCCGCTACCAACAGTGATCTAACAGCAGCTGTGAGTGAGGGGAATTTTCGCAAGGATCTGTATTACCGGCTTAAGGTTATACCTGTTGAGCTGCCGCCTCTCAAGGAGCACAGGGATGACATTCCAGCATTAATAGATTTTTTCATAACAAGGTTTAACAGGGAGTTCAAACGGATTATAAGGGGGATCTCGCCCGAGGCACAAAAGCTGCTGGTAGATTATCACTGGCCCGGGAATGTCAGGGAGCTGAAGAATGTGATTGAGCGTGCCATTATTCTGGAGTGTGATGAGCTGATTCTTGCAGAGCACCTGCCTTCAGAGATAAGAGGCGATCAGATATCCCGGGAGATATCTCAGGAAATAGAGTTTAATTTTCCATCCGGAGGTATGTCACTTGATAAACTCGAGGCCAGCCTTTTAAAGCGTGCTCTTTCGATGTCAGAGAACAATCAGACCAAGGCCGCTAGACTCCTCGGACTTGGCAGAGACGCTCTCAGATACAGAATGAAGAAGACAGGATTGCTTTAATAGCGTTATTTAACGCATCTTTTGGTAAGTTTTCTTGACTTAAATGTGACGAATAATATATCTTTAGTAAGAAATATTACTTACAGTATTTTCGGAAAATAAAATGTCAGGTTTTTTGTTTTATTTAAGCTCGATCATATCCGGTTGGCTGCCACTTTTGGAATTAAAGTTGTTGAGCTAGATGAAAGTATTTTTAAATCACCGGTGATGATATTCACTTTTGTTTTTGTGAACATAATTTTTCCAACGATACATGAGTTTTAAATGTCGAGTTTATATCCAATATTTTTAAAGCTGGAAAATAGAAAATGTCTGGTAGCAGGCGGAGGGCCCGTTGCTGAAAGGAAGGTCATAACCCTGCTTGATGCGGGTGCCCTGGTTACAGTGATTGCGCCTGTTTTATCTGAAAAACTGGAAACACTGAATGCCTGCGGAATGATAATATGCGAAAAGAGAAAGTTCAAAAGGGGAGATCTTAAAGGGTATTATCTCGCTATTGCCTCCACTTCAGCTTCAGAGGTGAATAAGAAAATATACGAAGAGGCAGTTCGCAAAGGGATATTGATAAATTCTGTTGATGATCCGGCAAATTCCAACTTTTTTGTTCCCTCATCAATAAAACGGGGCTGTTTTCAGGTGGCAATATCAACCTCCGGAAAGGTTCCCTATTTTTCAAAAAAGGTGAGGCAGTTTTTAGAGAAGAAGCTATATAAAGAGCTTGGGGACGATGTTGAAATGCTTAATAAATTGAGAAATAAAATTATCGAAGAATCTAAAAATAACCGGGAGCTAAAAGATAAAAAGTTTGAGCAAGTGCTGAAACCGAAAATTGACGGGATCTTAAAAAAAGTAGAAAAAAAATGGTAGGACTGGTAGGATTAAACCACAGATCTGCTTCTGTTGAGGTAAGGGAGAAATTCGTCTTTAATGAAGAGGATATTGTAAATTTCATATTTAAATTGAAAGAAGAGAATGAATCGACAGAAGCGGTAGTTTTATCAACGTGCAACCGGACCGAGGTTTATTTTAACCTTACAAAGGACTGTGGATTTAGAAATTTCAGCTATATTATGAAAAAAATCGCAGAGTTTAAGCAGGCTGGAAGAGATATAAATCAGTATTTTTACACTTTAAATGAACATGAGGCAGTTGGACATCTTTTAGGAGTTGCGGCAGGCCTGAACTCAATGGTACTTGGTGAAAACCAGGTTCTCGGGCAGGTAAAAGAGGCATACAGGATCAGCTCCAGCAGAGGTTTTACAGGTGCTGTATTGAATAAACTGTTTCATAAGGCCTTTGAGGCGGGGAAGAGGGTCAGAACAGAGACATCCATAAATAAAGGTGCGTCATCGGTAAGTTATGCTGCTGTTGAGCTTGCTTCAAAGATTTTCAGCAATTTAAGCCAGAAGCCTGTACTGCTGGCCGGCGCTGGTGAAACCGGAGAGCTAGTTCTAAAAAGCCTTGTAAAACGGGGCGCCGGCCAGATATTTGTCACCAACAGAACTTTTAAAAGGGCTGAAAATTTAGGTAAGAGGTATAATGCGGAGCCGGTTAGATTTGAAGAGCTAAAAGACCATCTCATAAATTGTGATATAGTAATAGCCTCTACTTCATCCGACGAGACGATATTTAACGTAAAATTGATAAGGGAGGTGATGAAAAAGAGGAAAAATCGTACCATTTTTTTTATAGACCTTTCAGTGCCGAGAAATATTGAGGAGAATGTAAAAAACCTGGAAAATGTATTTTTATATGATATTGATGATCTTGAAGGGGTGGTAGCGCACAATTTTGGAAAAAGAAAACATGAAATTAAAAAGGCCGAAAAAATCATCAAAAAAATTACTGATGAATTTTTCAGCTGGGCCAGCACTCTTAATCTGTCACCGACAATAGATTCTCTTAAAAGCAAAATAGAAATCATCACAAGCAGCGGGTTGAAGAGCTTGAAAAGCAATGTAACTGAAGAAGAGTATGACAAACTTCTGGAGTATGGTGATTTTCTTAAGAAAAAATACCTGGGTCTAATTGTTAAAAATTTAAAGATACTATCGAAGAACGGGCAAAAGCCTGAATACATTAATCTTGTGAATAATCTTTTTGAGCTTAAGAAAAAAAACATTGAAGAATAAAATAGTCAAGATCGGGACCAGAGGAAGCAAGTTAGCATTGATACAGGCGGAAAAGGTCAAGAATGCTCTAAATGAAAAGTTTTTCGATCTTAACTTTGAGCTGGTTATAATTAAGACCAGAGGTGATAAAATACTTTCCCTCCCTTTATCAAGTATCAATGATAAAGGATTATTTACAAGAGACCTCGAACAGGCGTTAATAAAAAAAGAAATCGATGTGGCAGTTCACAGCTTAAAAGACCTTCCAACTGAATTCCCGGAAGGGCTTTTTCTTGGAGGTGTTTTAAAAAGAGGTGAAGTTAGAGATGTGATTATCAGTAAAGATAACAGAAAATTAGAAGAATTGACCGGGTCAGACGTTATCGGTACATCGAGTCTCAGAAGAAAAGCGCTGCTGCTTCACTATAAAAAAGGACTGAGTATTATCAATATCAGGGGTAATGTAGATACCCGTCTGAGGAAAATGGATGAAGGTTACTGTGATGTTCTCATTCTTGCGGGCGCTGGTATTGAGAGGACAGGATATAGGGGGAAAATTACCGAATATATCGATCCTGAAATCATCATGCCTAGTGTCTGCCAGGGTATAATCGGAATAGAGAACAGAATAGACGATGACTTTACATCAGCCATCCTCAAACAGATCAATCATGAAAATACTTTTATTACGGCATCTGCTGAAAGGACCTTTTTAAAAGTGATTGAAGGGGGCTGCCAGGTTCCCTGTGGATGTATTTCTTCAATCAGGAACACCACATTTTCTATAAAAGGATTAATTTCTGATCTTGACGGTGAGGAGATTATCAAAAAGAGCTTGTCCGGTCCGGTGGAAAAAGCGGATGAAATAGCCGGGGGGCTTGCCGCTCTGATTTTGAATGCCGGGGGTAGAAAAATTCTTGCAGATATCAGGGGCAGAGATGCGTAACAGCCGGGAAAGGGGAAAAGTGTATCTGATCGGTGCGGGGCCGGGGGATGAAGGCCTCATAACATTAAAAGGAGTAGAATGCCTGAAACGCTCTGACGTGGTGGTGTATGATTACCTGGTAAATGAGAAGCTCCTGAAATACTGCGGGGCAGAGTGTGAGAAAATATACGTGGGGAAAAGCGCGAATAAGCACACTATGTCTCAATCTGAAATCAACAGAACGCTTGTTGAAAAGGCAGGGGATGGGCTTACAGTGGCACGTCTAAAGGGCGGCGACCCTTTTATTTTTGGCCGGGGAGGTGAAGAGGCACTGGAGCTTGCCGGAAACAACATTCCCTTTGAGGTTGTCCCCGGTGTTACAGCCGCTGTTGCCGCACTATCCTATGCGGGGATACCACTGACACACAGGGGCCTGGCCTCTACGGCGGCATTTATCACCGGGCATGAGGACCCTGCTAAAAAAGAAAGTGATATCAACTGGGGAAAAATATCCACAGGTGCCGGGACCCTTGTATTTTACATGGGAATAAAAAATCTGCCTGGTATAGTCTCAAACCTGAAAAAAAACGGAAGGTCTGGTAAAACACCCGCGGCATTGATAAGAAGCGGCACGCTGAACAGCCAGGAGACCATAACCGGTACACTGGATAATATTGCCGCGAAGGCGGAAGAGAAAAACTTCAAACCACCGGCTTTAATAGCTGTTGGCGAAGTAGTTAACCTGAGAGAGAAATTGAGATGGTTCGATAAAAGGCCTTTATATGGTAAAAGAATGGTTATAACAAGAAGCAGAGAGCAGGCCTCGGTTTTGAGTAAGAATTTGAAGGACCTGGGAGCGTATGTTTTCGAGTTCCCGACTATAGCAATTAAGCCTGTTACGGATTTTTCAGAACTGGATAAAGCTGTTAAAGAACTCGGCTCCTTTACCTGGATAATATTTACATCCATCAACGGTGTTGATATTTTCTTTAACAGGCTGTTTACATTGGGATACGATTCAAGGGCTTTAAAAAATGTAAAGATAGCTGTTATCGGAAAAGGTACTGCAGAGGGGCTGCTGAATTTCGGTCTGAAGCCCGATTTATTGCCTGACAGTTTCACATCTGAGGGAACGGTTGAAGCGTTTAAGTCCATCAAAGCCGGCTATTCCTCAGAGAAAATGCTGATACCTTCTTCTGAAATTGCAAGGGATTATCTTCCTGTCGAGCTGGGGAAAATGGGTGCCGATGTGACCACAGTGCCTGTATACAGGAATGAAATTCCTGAGTATTCCGCACAGGCCGTAGACGCAGTATTCGGCGGGAATCCTGATTTAGTGACCTTTACAAGCTCATCAACTGTTTCCAATCTTGTTAATATATTAAAGAAATCAAAAAAAGAATGTTATCTTAATTGTATTAAGGGCGCTTCTATCGGTCCGGTCACGTCAGAAACGGCGGGAAAACTGGGTATTACCATTGCGGTTAATGCCGGGGAGCATACAATCCCGGGCCTGGTCGATTCAATACTGGAATATTTTGCCGGTGACCCCAAATAAACCATAATTTATTTACGTTTTGTGTTCACCTGCTAATATTGTTAGAAAGAAAAAATATGACAGGGATATCTAAACTATACTGCGGGTCTGTGGAGGCATCCGATCCGCTGAGATACGGCAGGGATCCAAAAAAACTCCCATCACATCTGCTTCAGTTTGCTGAAAATAAAAAGCCGGTAATTGTATGGAATACAGGACAGCGCTGTAATTTGCGATGTGTTCACTGTTATTCACATTCAAGGAATAAAACCTATACAGGCGAGCTGACAACTGAAGAGGGTAAAAATTTCATAAAAGATATAGCAGAGTTCGGGTGCCCTGTGATCCTTTTTTCAGGAGGTGAGCCCTTAATGCGCCATGATATTTTTGAGCTGATCGGGCACGCTAAAGGGCTCGGTATGAGAGCTGTGCTGTCCACAAACGGCACTTTGATCACAGAAGAGTCAGCGAAAAGGCTGAAGGAACTGGGGCTTTCCTATGTCGGCATAAGTCTCGATGGATTAAAAGAAACCCATGATAGGTTCAGGGGAGTTAAAGACTCTTTTGACATGGCCATGGCAGGATTAAGGAACTGCCGGAAGGCAAATATAAAAGTGGGTCTCAGGTTCACAATAAATAAAAGAAACGTGATGGATATTCCGGGTATTTTTAAACTGGTTGAAGAGGAAGATATACCCAGAATATGTTTCTATCACCTGGTTTATTCAGGCAGGGGGAGCAAACTCGTAGATGAAGACCTGTCAAAGGAAATGAAGAGGAAGACAATCGACCTGATCATTGATCTGACAAAAGACTTGTTTGATAGAGGGCTGGAGAAAGAGGTACTGACCGTGGACAACCACGCCGATGGGGTGTATCTGTATTTGAGGATGCTGAAAGAGGACCCGGACAGGGCAGAAGACATTTATACTTTGCTGAAAATGAACGGCGGAAACAGCTCCGGTGACGGTATCGGCTGTGTGAGCTGGGACGGCTCTGTTCATGCCGACCAGTTCTGGAGACATCACATTTTTGGAAATGTGAGAGAAAGGGCCTTCAGTGAAATCTGGACAGACCTGTCCAACCCGTTGATGAAAAAGCTGAAGAATAAAAAACTTTATGTAAAAGGAAGATGCTCCCGGTGTAAATATCTCGATATATGCGGCGGGAACTTCAGGGCACGGGCCGAGGCCGTGACAGGGGACATCTGGGCTGAGGAACCGGCCTGTTACATAACAGACGAAGAGATAGGAATCAATTGACTATTGGAGTAAGTATGGGTTTTCCGGTTGTAAGAATGAGAAGGTTAAGACAAAATGAAAACATGAGGAGGCTTGTGAGAGAAACGAGCCTGTCAATAGACGATCTTATTTATCCGCTCTTTGTTCGCCCGGGTAAAAATGTGAAAAATGAAATAAAGTCTATGCCGGGCAATTACCAGATGTCAGTGGACCAGCTAATTGTGGAGTGCAAGAAGGTACGTGAGCTCGGGATACCGGCCGTTATGCTTTTTGGCATCCCGGAAAAAAAGGACGAACTTGGTTCAGAGGCATATTCAGATGATGGAATCATTCAGAAGGCGGTGCGGTCTGTAAAAAAGGAAGTGCCGGGGCTGCTAATAGTCACGGATGTATGTTTTTGCGAATATACCGATCACGGCCACTGTGGAGTCATTAAGAACGGCACGGTTGATAATGACGAAACTCTAAAGCTCCTGGCCAGGCAGGCACTGTCACACGCCAGTGCCGGAGCTGATATGGTTGCCCCGTCAGATATGATGGACGGCAGGGTAGGAGCAATACGAAATATACTGGACGGGAACGGCTTTACCGGCACCCCGGTCATGGCTTATTCAGCTAAATATGCGTCGGCGTTTTACGGGCCTTTCCGTGATGCTGCGGGCTCGGCGCCGCAGTTTGGAGACCGAAAAGCCTATCAGATGGACCCGGCGAACGGGGATGAGGCCCTCAGGGAGGTTGAGCTCGACATTATGGAAGGCGCTGATATTGTTATGGTAAAGCCCGCGCTTTCTTATCTTGATATTATTTTCAGGGTCAAAAATGAGTTCAACATTCCTGTAGCCGCGTATAATGTAAGCGGTGAGTTTGCCTGCATAAAGGCGGCGGACCGTAACGGATGGATTGACGGCGAACGGGTGATGATGGAGGTATTGTTCTCCATTAAAAGGGCTGGGGCTGATATAATACTGACATACTTTGCAAAAAATGCTGCCCGACTGCTGTAAGCTCAGGGCCGCAGGTAATGTGTGCCAGCTTCCCGCGACTAACTTGCAAAAGAGATTATTAATGAAGAAAACAGGTGAAAAACCGGGCACTAAATATCAGCCTAGGCTTATTGCCTGGGAAGTCACGAAAAGGTGCAGCCTGAACTGCAGGCACTGCAGGGCGTCGGCATCCGACAGGGAGTTTCCCGGGGAATTCACTACTGAAGAGTGTTTTAAAGTTCTTGAAAATGTTTCCTCCTTCGCAAGGCCCATCATGATCCTGACCGGCGGTGAGCCGATGGCAAGGTCTGATATTTTTGAGATTGCGGAATACGGCACAGAACTGGGTCTGAGGATGGTAATGGCTCCATGCGGGCTTTTAATGAACCGGGAAAATACCATGAAAATGAAGCGTTCCGGTATTGAGAGGATCAGCCTGAGCATTGACGGAGCTGACAGTAAAACACACGATTCTTTCAGACAGGTAGAAGGGGCTTTTGACTCCGTCATAAATGCCGCAAAAATCGCCAGAGAGGCCGGTCTCGAGTTTCAGATCAATACGACAATAACTAAGCTTAATTACAGGAAGATAGGGGATATGCTCCGGCTTGCGATTGATCTGGGCGCGGTCAGTTACCATCCCTTTTTACTTGTCCCTACAGGCAGGGGCAGTGATCTTGCCGATTACGAGATAGACCCTGGTGAATATGAAAATCTTTTAAACTGGATTTACGAAAAGAGCAGGAGCTCGACCATTCAGATGAAGCCCACCTGCGCGCCGCACTATTACAGGATTTTCAGGCAGAGAGAGAAGGAGGCCGGCAGAAAGGTAACTTTTAAAACTCACGGCCTCAGTGCCATGACAAAGGGGTGCATGGGCGGACAGTCTTTCGCGTTTATATCAAATACCGGAAGGGTGCAGATCTGCGGTTTTCTTGAGGAACAGGCGGGTGACATAAGAGAGGAAAATTATAATTTTAAAAAGATCTGGGAAACTTCTGATCTTTTTTTAAAAATGAGGGACATTGATAATTACAACGGAAGATGCGGAATCTGCGAGTACCGCAGGGTCTGCGGCGGCTGCAGGGCGCGCGCTTTTGCCGCATCAGGAAATTATCTGGATGAAGAGCCTTATTGTATATACCAGCCGAAGAGGGTTGCCGGTCAATAATGATAGCCTCATTAACTGAAACAGATAAAATACTGCTTGAAGAAATCCAGAAGGATTTTCCTCTTGTCTCAAGGCCTTTTGATTACTTTGGGTCAATATGCGGTATACCGGAAGATGAGGTAATCAGTAAGACCGTGACACTTGTATCAAAGGGCATTATCCGGGAAATCTCCGCTATTTTTAACTCAGGCAGGCTGGGCTATAAGAGCACCCTGATTGCCCTTGAGACACCGGATGATTCAATCGAAACAGTTGCCCGGACCATAAACAGCCACGCGGGCGTGAGCCACAATTATCTAAGAAATTATAAGTACAACATATGGTTTACACTTACGATAAAAGAAGACAAAGATTTCGGAGAGGAACTAAAAAAGCTGTTTCACGGTGAAAATATGGTAAGATATTTAATACTGCCCGCGGTTAAAACATATAAAATCGGAGTGAATTTTAAGCTCACCGGAAGAAATAATAAAAATGCCGGCGAGACAGCTCCCGTAATAAAAAAGAGGATGAAACTTTCTGAGTCTGACAGAAAGCTGATCAATAAACTTCAGGAGGACTTGAGCATAATCGCTCGCCCCTGGGAAAAAATGGCGTCTGAGCTGAAAATCTCAGAGCAGGACCTTTTTGATCATATCGAGTATTTAAAGGAGAGGGAGGCGATAAAGAGGATCTCTGCCGTGCTCAGGCACAGAAAAGTCGGATACAGCGCGAACGGAATGGCGTGCTTCAACATTCTTGAAGCAGATATAGAAAGCGCAGGAAAAACAGTGGCCAGGTACCCTGAGGTATCACACTGTTATCAGCGAAAGACCCATCCCGACTGGGAATATTCTCTTTTTGCGATGGTCCACACCCGGAAAGAAGAAGAGTGCAGGCTTATAATTGACGGAATGTCGAAAAAGATTGGTTGTTCAGATTACCTAATTCTGTTCAGCCTTAGAGAGTTCAAAAAAGAAAGGGTCAAATACTTTATGGAGTAAAAACGATGACAGGTTCTGAAAGACAATTTTCGGAAAGGCTGTTTGAGGAGGCTAAAAACTATATTCCCGGGGGTGTCAACAGCCCTGTGCGCGCGTTTAAATCTGTGGATATGGACCCGATATACATAAGGAGGGGAAAAGGGTCTAAACTTTTTGATGTAGATGGAAATGAATACATCGATTATGTCTGTTCCTGGGGGCCGTTGATATTCGGCCATTCCGACGGGAGGATTCTTAAGAAAATATCAGAATTCGCGGAAAACGGTACGAGTTTTGGCGCCAATACGGAAATTGAGATAAAGCTTGCGAAACTGATTACTGAAATTTATCCGTCTATTGATCTGGTAAGGATGGTTAATTCAGGAACTGAAGCTGCGATGAGCGCGATCCGGCTTTCACGGGGCTTTACAGGAAAGAATAAAATTGTAAAATTTGAGGGCTGCTACCACGGGCATGGCGACAGTTTTTTAATAAAGGCAGGATCCGGGGTTTTAACTCTGGGTATTCCGGGAAGCCCTGGAGTTACGGAAAGTACGGCTCAGGACACGTTGATTGCCGTGTTCAACAGTATAGAATCAGTCGAGAAACTGATTGATGGCAACAAAAATCAAATTGCCGCGGTGATCCTCGAACCGGTTATGGGAAACGCGGGGGTAATACCTCCGGATGCAGGTTTTTTAAAAAAACTGAGGGAGATCACGCGGTCTGAAAACATAATCCTGATCTTTGATGAGGTTATAACAGGTTTCAGGGTCGCCCCGGGTGGTGCTCAGGAGCTTTATGATATTGAACCGGACCTCACCTGCCTTGGAAAAATAATAGGAGGCGGATTGCCTGTAGGAGCATACGGAGGCAGGAGAAAATACATGGAATACCTTGCCCCGGTCGGGCCTGTTTATCAGGCCGGCACCCTCTCCGGAAACCCCCTTGCAATGGCGGCCGGTTATGAGACCGTGTCGATTCTGGGGGCCGAAAAAGTCCATGAAAGGCTTGAAGAAAAGGCAGGGCTTCTCGAAGACGGACTGCGTGATAACATGAAAAGATTGAACCTGAGTTATAAAATAAACAGGGTGGGTTCCATGATGAGCCTGTTTTTTACGGAACAGGATGTCCGCAATTTCAATTCAGCTTTGAGCTCAGACACAAAGCTGTATTCAAAGTATTTCAGGGAAATGTTGAAAAATGGAATTTACCTTGCCCCTTCCCAGTTCGAGACGGCCTTTCTGTCCACTGCCCACAGCAGGGAAGATATACAAAAGACAATTGAAGCTAACTATAACAGTTTAAGTAGTCTTATGTAATTGAGGCTGTCCCTTAACATGTAAAATGGCTCTTTAGGTACAGAGGGTGGTTTATCAGGATAAGCGTTTCTTTCATTCCGCTGCCTTCCGCCCATCTCTACTTGTTTTATAAAGCTCCTTTAAATCATCGAGAGTTATTTTAAGCAGATCCATTGTTTTAAAAATATGGGGAAGATCAAGATTTATAAAATTTTTCTTCTTCAATTCCTGTGTTTTCTCATAGGAGCGGTCAGCAACGAAATAGCCGATACCCCTCTTGTTGAAAATAATTCCCATGTCTTGCAGGTAGTTGTAAGTCCGCATTACAGTGTTCGGATTGACCTCAATACTGACAGCCATCTCTCTTATCGAGGGGATTTTATCCCCTTCTTTCCACAGTTTCCTTAAAATATTTTCACTGATGTGTTCTCCAATCTGCAGATATATGGCCTGTTTCTTTTTGAATTCCATCTTTCAAGCCTCGATCTTTCTGAATTTCAGGTAGCTGATAGTCCAGCAGAGTGGAGCAAGAACAGCCCAGAAGAGTATCCGTAAAACCAGCCGGATTGTTCTGCCAACCATCCGCAGCCTGACCTCTGTCAGCCCTAACCATTCAGTCAGTTCGCGCATAGAGTTAAATTCCTGGTTCATTTGATGAAGACCTTCAAAACTTCCAGGGAAGATAAGCCTTGCCGCAAAGGTGGCAAATATTAATAGAGCTATGGCTAAAAGGGTAAGCATGAGGATGGTTTTAATAAACGCGTTTTTCTTAAAAAATGCCGCGCCTGCCAGGAAGAGTCCCTGTATCACAAGGAAGGCCGCGGCACCAATCAGGAAAGCCCTGCTGAATGGACTCAGAAGGGCATGGGTATATCCGAAGAGCAGCTGATTAAGACCTTCACTGATTGCCGCGATGACAGAGTAGATTAAAAGTGTCCCCAGCACATAGCCGATTGATGTTGATATCAACTTTACGGAAAACTTCTCAAGCGTTGAACCCGGCAGTGTCACATAGGTGTAACTTTTCCGGCTGTTGTACATTTCTTTGAATGCCCTGCTCGTAACAATAAAACCACCCAGATACAGCAGCATGAAATAGAGTTTTGAATGGAATTCTTCTCTGCTGTGTGTAAGAGCGGATATTGATGAGGAAAATATAACAAAGCCGGCTACTGCCGCGGTGGTTATGATAATAGTACGGTAATTGGTAAGAAAATCCCTCTTAAGCAGGAGGAAGAATCTACCGGGGCTGAAATAATTATTTCTTTTTAAGCTTTGCGTTTTCATGTTATACCTCCTTTGGAAAAAGCTCGTTTATTTTTTCTCTGTTTGTGATAACCGCGTTAAACAGGATCTCCAGGTCCATCCTGGACTCTTCACCGGATCTGTTCTTTTTTACCACAGCGTATCCTCCCAGCACCTTGGCTGAATAAAGGACATCCCCGGTCTGGAGTGGATCATGTTCCATTTGGATGATGAGGTGTCTGGATATATCGTGGATGTACCGGTTAAAGATGATCTGCCCGTCTTCAAGGATAATGATTGGATCAATTAGGTTTTCCATGTCCCGGACCTGATGGGTTGAGACAAAAATTATCCTGTCATCTGTCAATGCGGAAGCCAGGATTTTGCGAAATTGACTTTTAGACGGGATATCCAGGCCGTTGGTAGGTTCGTCCAGGAGGCAAATCCGGCAGTTTGTTGCTATACCGAAAGCCAGAAGGAATTTTTTCTTCTGCCCGTAGGAGAGTTCCGTAAGCTTCTTTTTTGAATCCAGATCAAACTCTTTCAAATAATCCGCCAGCGCTTTCCGGTCAAACCTTGGGTAAAATGGTGCATAGATCTTTTCATATGCACCCATGCTTATAGGGGGTACGAAAAACTCTTCCGGTATGAAGTAAAGCTCTTCCAGCATTCCAGGCAGCCTCTTTTGGGGAATATAGTTTAAAACCCTGCATTCACCATCCTGAGGAAAACGAAGACCGGAAATAAGCTTAAGAAGTGTGGTTTTCCCCGCTCCGTTCCTGCCCAGAAGACCATAGATATTGCCCGGCACGAGCTCAACATCCAGGGCCGTAAAGAGTTTTTCTTTTCCATATCCGAAGGAAAGATTTTTAATTTTAACCATTTATATACTCCTTATTAGTGTTCTATTTAACTAATACAGTAATATAGTATACACTTTATTTTTTAAAGTCAAGCATTTTTAAATAAAAATTATTTTTAAAAAGTTAAAAGGAGATAATGAGGATTTTTTCAACCGGAGGACTCAAACATCCTAAATGCGGTTCCCGTATATTTCTTCAACCTTATCAACAACATCGTATTTGGTCAGCCCCTGGTCCAGGAGGGCCTGAATATAAGCTTTAACCGTTTGAGCTCCTCTTTCGGTATCGCATGTGCAGACATCAAGGCGGGTAATTCCGCACGCACCGCAGGGACAGTTGAAATTTGCAGCAATAGCCTGAACCTCGCTTGACCATACAGTGTTCGGTCCGGGACCAGGAGGGTTGAGTGTGCCGGATTCGGAGACGATATTATCTTTACGGGAACCGGAGGGTGAAGATAAAGTCCAGAAAACAAGCCAGGTTACACCGATTATAAAAACAGTAAGAATAGCGTATGCTGCGGCATTATTGATACCAGATTTTTTACCGCTCTTCTTCGATGATTTTTTTTCAGCGGCGGCTTTTTTACTTTTATAAGCTGTCAAGGCCGCCTTTTCAGCTATTCTCATGCTAATTTTGACTTTTGTCCCGCAAATGTCGCAAAAATTGCTGTCAGGTTCGAGGGCCTTTCCACAATTAGTACAGATTATTTTAGTATTTAAACTTTTACCGCAATTGCTGCAGTACCTGCTCTTTGAAGAGTTTTCTTTTCCGCAATTTGGACACTTCATGTCAAATCCCCTGTATAAAATCTTGATTAAAAAATAGAAAGACCTGGAAAGTTTTGTAATCTGGAATATATTTTACTACAAAAGATATAGTTTAACTAATTTACTATAGTAAATCAAGTAAAAAGCAGTTTATACATGATTGGAAAATATCAGGCGTTTCAATAATCGTTATGTTATTCCAATCAATAAATCTTGACTCATCGTATTTATGTAATTAAAATACTAAAATAATAATTTTTATCTGATCTAACTTTCCAGTGCAAGCTTCCCGGCTTTGCCGGGGCATGATTATTCACCGGGAATTAGTAAACTACAGACGGAGGATTAGATGAAGAAGTTTTTACTGGTTATAGCGGTTGCTCTTGCAGCGTTGAGTTTCATTTCGTGGAAACCCAATAAGTATTCAAAAATTAAAACGGAAAACAATGAGGTAAAAATAGCAATAAAAAAAATATATGATGGAAGACCTCATTACTACAAAGTTCCAATAAACGGCATGGACATCAAATTTTTCCTGCTAATGAGTAACGACGGCATTGTAAGGGCCGCATTTGATGCCTGTGACGTATGTTTTCCTGAAGGAAAGGGTTACAGGCAGGAGGGAGATTACATGATCTGTAATAACTGCGGTCAGCAGTTTCACGAATCCAGGATCAATGTTATTAAAGGCGGGTGTAATCCGGCCCCGATTGATAGAATTTTTGACCAGAGCAACGTCTATATTTCCATGGACAGTTTAGAACAGGGCGCAATGTTTTTTTAATGACCGGGGATTTTACATGAATATTTTTACCATACCTGTGAGGAATTTGAGGAGAAAGATTTTAAGAACAGCTCTCATGCTGGTCATCTTTACAATAGGTGTTCTCTCAATGGTCGCGATTAATAACGTGTCAAGAGTGGTCGGAGACAGTTTTGAAAAAAAGATGAACCAGTTCGGGGCAAATATTCTGGTGTATCCGAAGGCAGACACGTTAAAGATAAGCTATGGCGGTTTTGACCTGGGGAGCCTGGCATACGATATTAAATACCTCCATGAATCAAGGGTTGTAAGCAGCATTAACAATATTGAACTTAAAAAAAATATAGGGGCTGTTGCTCCAAAGCTTGTTCTGGTGAAAAGGCTTCTGGGGCAGTCAGTTGTAATGGTGGGTGTAAACTGGCAGGAAGAGCTTAAAATAAAAAACTACTGGGGGATCAAAGGCAAACTGCCTGAAAAGCCGGATGATATCCTTATCGGAAGTGGAATAGCTGAATATTTTAAAATTGATAATAATTCAGTTGTTGAGATTGAGTCAATACTTTACGAGGTGACCGGGGTCCTTGAAGAAACAGGGTCGGATGATGACAGTGTGATATTTATGGATATTCGTCATCTTCAGAGTATCTCGGGAATGAGCGATCTGGTGAATTTTGTTGAAGTGTCGGCTCTGTGTTCAGGATGTCCCATAGAGGACATTGTTGAGCAGATATCAGGGAAGCTCCCGGATACCGATATCAGGGCCCTTCAGAATGTGGTGAAGCAGAGGATGTCGGCGAAAGGTTTTGTAGAAAAGCTGGCAGGCACCGTAAGCCTCGTTATAATGCTTACGGCAAGTTGTATGATAGGCCTTTTCATGTTTACGTCAGTAAACGAACGGAAGAAGGAGATAGGTGTATTGAGGTCTATGGGTTATTCCAGGCTAAATGTCTTTAATATATTTTGCTTCGAGGCTTTACTGATCGGGGTTATCGCAGGGGTTCTGGGGTATTTTTCAGGATTCTTTGTCAGCTTTAAAGTGCTGGAAATACTGAAACTCGGGGAAGACATAGTAATACATTTCAGGTTTACACGATTTGTGACAACTTTTCTGCTGGTAACTCTGATTTCGGTGGCTGCGTCAGTTATCCCTGCCTTGAAAGCGGCCCGTGTTGATCCATCTGAAGCTCTCGTAATGCTATAGGAGAATATTGGATGCTGGTAGCTGATAAAATATCTAAAACTTTCCATTCAGGCAGTGTGGAAAACAGGATCCTGAAAAATATATCCATCAAAATTGATACGGGGCAGTTCATCTGCGTGGTGGGAAGGTCCGGATCCGGGAAAAGTACTTTTCTGAATATACTTTCCACACTGCTCAAACCGGATAAGGGAAGTGTCGTATTTGAAGGCCAGGATATAACCACTCTTCCTGAGAATAAAATTAACAGTTTAAGACAGAGGGATTTTGCGATAATATTTCAGTTTCATCACCTCATGCCCTATCTCACTGTTACAGAAAATGTACTTTTACCTTATATGAATAAATTAATGCCGGTACCAAAAAGCGTCATACGGAGGGCGGAAGAGTGTATCGACAGAGTAGGCCTGGGCGCCAGGCGCAATATGCTGCCAGGCCGGCTCTCGGGTGGTGAACAGCAGCGTGTCGCGGTTGGGAGGGCACTGGTCAAATCTCCTGAGATCCTTTTCGCCGATGAGCCGACAGGAAATCTTGATAAAAAGACAGGGGATGAAATTATCAGCCTGATGAAAAATCTAAACAATGAGGGGCTTACCATAATAATGGTTACTCATGAGCTTTCATATATATCCTGCGCGGATAGGGTAGTCGTGATAGAAGACGGGATTATTAAAGAAGTATCTGCCGACAGCTGTTATTAGACATTTTATGGCTTGATAAATATTATATATTTTATGATATTAAAGAGCTATTAAAAGCGACATAACGGGGAGTGATTTTTTGAAGGAGCAATTTTTGAAATTCTGGGAACCGGTATACAAATTCTTAAAATCTACAAAACTTGCTATTGTATTGATCTTATATCTTGCTGTTACATCAGGGCTCTCAACTCTTATTCCCCAGGACGAAGTAATCTCACTTTACTATCAGAATTACTCTCCTGGACTTGCGTGGCTTGTAACTTCCACACAGTTTTACAGGTTCTTCCAGTCAATACCCTTTATATTACCAGTAGTTGTTTTTTTCCTGAATCTTTTAACATGCTCGATTGTCCGGCTTGTTAAAAGGCTTAAGAGTAAATCGAAAAAAAGGTTTGGGCCGGACATCATTCATTTTGGCATTCTTCTACTCATAGTCGGAGCGCTGTTGAGCCCGTCCGGAAGAAAAGAGGAGATGGTTTTTCTGGGT
>DAOVJS010000061.1 GCA_030673105.1 Spirochaetota bacterium | reverse complement strand
TTTTCACCAGATTTCCTCAACAGCTTTACGGGACGCCTCTTCAATATTTAAGGATGGAAACCGTTCGTGAGCATAGCTTATCGAAGAAGATGCGTTTATCCGTACGATTCCCGTATTATACCTTAAATTATCAAGTATTTCATTTATTTCACTGTAACTGCCTCCCTGTGTACCTACACCGGGTATAAGGAGAGGAATACTGCACTCATCACCGCTCAGAAGCTGGATACAGCCCTTAAATTCTTCATGAGTCGCCCCGATCACAGCACCCATGGATTTATGCCGGTTCCCCCAGGTGCAGATGGATTGAAGCACATATTCAAAAAGACGCTCACCTGATCCAAGTTTCTCAAATTGAAAGTAATGCGCCCCTTTATTGCTGGTCAGGGCGAGCAGGTAGAATCCCTTATCCTGGCGGGTGAAAAATGGTTCAAGCGAATCATACCCCAGGTAAGGACTTAATGTCACAGCATCCCCATTTAAGATATCAAAGATATATTTAGCATAGGCCTCAGACGTTTTCCCTATATCGCCGATCTTTGCGTCTATAATAACAGGCAGGCCCATCTGTTTTGATTTTTTTATGATCTCCACGAGTGCCAGAAGACCGTCAGCCCCATACTGAAGATAAAATGCAACATTGGGCTTTACCGCGGATATTTTACCGGCTATTTCATCGAGTATTCTTGAAAAGAACGTCGTAATTTCATCGGTAAGGTTTTTGGAAGTGTCAATTTTCATCCTCTCTATGACAGGGTCCATTCCGAAACAGAGCATCGTATTCTTTCTCGCCTGTTCATTCTGTAATTTATCAAGATATTGATGCATATAAATTTCCCAACCTCCCCATTATAAAATCACCGGCAGAGATTCTTTACCGGATTCCTGTAAAACTTGCCGTTCTCGTAAGAAATGAACCCGTTCACAACAGTAAGAACAGGTTTAAATCCCAGATTCCATCCATGAAAAGGCGACCATCCGCACTTTGTTTCGTACCCATCCTCTCCCGCACAAAATTCACCTTCTTCAACAAGGGTACAGTCTGCCTCCCCCCCCTTCACGACCCCATCTCCTATACCCATTTTAAACAACTTTCCGGCATTTCCTGAGGTCATCCTGAGAAGACTATTGAGTGATAATCTTCTGTCTTTAAAGGCGTTTAATAAAAGGGGAAATGCTGTCTCAAGCCCAGGGAAACCTGAAGGCGGCACCCTGCCTCGCTTTTCCTCAACTGTGTGCGGGGCATGATCTGTGCCTAACAGATCAATAGTACCATCTTTAACTCCTTCCCATAACGCCTCAACATCTTTTTTAGTGGATAGAGGGGGAAGTACACCCTTAAGCCCTGTATATTCCTCTTTATTCAAGAACAGATGATGCGGAGTCGCCTCGGCAAGAATGGAAGGCAATTTCTTTTTCCATTTTCGCAAAAGCGCGACCTCCTCGCCTGTACTCACATGGCAGACATAAAGAACGGGAACAACATAAAAATGTTTTGAAGCCTTTTCATAAAAAAAGAGTACTTTTTTCAACCCCTCAATTCCACCGGTATGCACAAGTACCGGTTTCGGCTGGTTAAAAACATTCAAAAGAGCACTCCCGGAAGTGACCGTAATATTCCCGGTTGTTCTCGCGAGGTATATCTTAATACCGCATACAGCCCCCTGCATCCCGGTAGATTTCAACTCATCAATGTTTTTATCCGTCAGGGCCGCGTACAGGCCAAAGTTGACATAGCTTTTTTTACTGGCGATTTCGCTTTTTTCCTTCACTCCCGGATAATTTACAACCGGTATTTTATTATTAGGCATATCAAAAATAGATGATGCCCCTCCTTTAAGCGCCGCTCTGGAGCAGGTTATCCAGTCCTCTTTGTAATCGAAACCCGGTTCTCTCACATGTACATGGGGATCAATAAAGGCGGGCAGGAGGTAACGTTCTTCTCCCTGTATAATCCTGGCATCCTTTAATGGGCGCTCATCGATCGATTCAGAAATTTCCCCGTATACGCCCTTCTGTATGATTACATCCCTTTTAACCCACTGCTCCCCGTGAGGTATCAGGACGTTCTTCAAAACAATCATCTAATCAAACCTCTTAAAACTGCCACTCTCATCACGTTTGTACTTTCCAAACTCATTAAGCTTATCGATATAATCAAACTTAAAAACCGGTCCTTCCACGCAAACGCGGTCGCCTGTATCGTCGACGCAACAGCTTCCACAAATCCCGATACCGCATTTCATCATCCTTTCAATACTGGCCTGGCCGGGAATACTGTTCTTTTTAAATATTGAAACAGACTTTTTAATAAAGATCTCAGGACCGCACAGAAGCGCACAGCCCGGGTCTAACCTGTCAATAATACCCTGAAGGTGCTCCGTAATCATCCCCTTTTCTCCGTGAGAGCCATCTTCTGTACAATAAAAAAGCCCAATATTCGAGCCTGCCTTTATTTTTTTCAAAAGATGGTCAATCCAGTGTAGAGAGCTCCACGTTTTTCCTCCGGTAATTATATTAACTGCTTTACCTGATCTTACGAGCTCAGCTGCCGCAAACAGGAGAGGCGCGGTGCCTACACCGCCGCCCGCCAGCAGGTAACTTTGATAATTCTTGAGATCAAAGCCCATTCCCAGCGGGCCAAGCAAGCCCACCGGATCTCCCCTGTCAAGCTTAAAAAGTGTTGAAGAAAATTTCCCTCCTGACATAATAGAGAACCCTATTTCATTTCCATCATAATAAGAGACAGAATAGGGTTTTTGATCCGATCCGGGAACCCATAACATAAAAAACTGGCCGGGCTCCGGCTTGTCCAGGTCTTCTATGTCAAATAAAAGAGTCCTTACGCTGCCCTCCGCCGATTGCACAACGTCCTGCATAGGATGCTCGACGTCTCTTATCGGATGCATGATGTCTTTTATCGGAAAAACATGGAACTTTTTTTCTCCCCTTTCAGGTTTTTGATTTCTTTTGTGACATGGTACCTTAAAATATGTAACTTTTCTGCTTTTATGGGCAAGCCCGATTATCTCATCAGTGCTTTCAAAATGATTTATATTTAAGAATTGCAGGACCCCGTTTTCAATTTCCTTAAAAACTCCGAGACCTTTTTTATATACCGCGCTGCCTATTCCAAAGAGGCTGGCCCCTGCCATTAAAACCTGAAGGGCCCCATCGGTGTCCGATATTCCTCCAGTACCGATAATGGGAATTGACACTTCCATGAACACATCGTAGATATTTTTTACTGTAAGAGGAAGGACAGCATTACCGGATATCCCCCCTTTCCTGTTGCCAAGCACTGGCACAGCAGTGTTTGTGTTAATGGCCATGCCAGGTCCGACAGTATTCATTATACAGATAGCATCAGCTCCGGCATCTTCTGCTGCCCTGGCAATCTTCACAATATGGGGTATATTGGGGCTCAGTTTTACAATAACAGGCCTGTCTGCGACATCCTTAACACTGCGGGTGATCGCCCCTGTAAGTTCAACGGAAAAAGAAAAAGGCGTGCCAAATTCATCCTGAACATTGGGGCAGGAAATGTTGAGCTCAATAAAAGAAAAGTTAAGGGGCTTAAGCTTCTGTGCAATATCAGGAAAATCACCTGCCGCTTTGCCAAATATCGAGATGATAACCGGATAATCAATAGACCCGTTATCATAGCGGGCTATGAACTCTTCTATTCCGGGGTTTGAAAGCCCGACAGCATTAATGAGCCCATCCCCCCAGTCATAAACAACCGGCGCGCTGTGCCCCTTCCTTTTTTCCGGGCCGATTGATTTAGTTGTAACAATGCCGGCACCTTCATCATATACTTTTTTCAGCGACGAGAATGTAACTCCAAGTATTCCGGATGCTAAAACAGACCTGTTTTTGATTTTGACACCGAGAAAAGATGGATGATCGGTCATAAAATTTCAACTTCTCCGGCCTTGATAACCCTCTCACAGTACAGGCATCTGAGAATAAGAGGAGACCTGCTGACAATCTTGAATTTCGTTTTTATATCTTTTACTGATGTGATACAGTTAGGATTACGGCATTTCACAATATTTATGTACTCTTCGGGCAGCTCTATTTTTCTTTTTTCCTTCAACTCTCCGTTCTTGATAATATTTATAGTAGCATTGGGAGCTATTAATGATATTTTATCAGTCTCCTCTTTCTTAAGATACTTATTTTCAATTTTTATGATATCTTTTTTATCCATTTTTTCGCTTGAAAATCCAATTCCAATTGTAAGTATTCCCTCATTTTCCAGGCCCAGAATATCGATTACCTTAAGCGCTTTTGTACTCGGTATATGGTCAATTACAGTACCCTCATTTATCGCAAAAACTTTATAAGCTTTCATAAAAAATCCCCTTTATTATTGAAATAATAAAAGCTCAGCACAAATAAAAAAATTCAATTTAAAATAAAGCTAAAAATATTCCTATTGCAGCACGCCAAGAACCAGTCCGAGTACAGCCTGCCTGACCGGTATTCCATTATGAGCCTGTTTGAAATAAATTGCATTTTCCAGAGTATCAACTTCCTGGTCTATTTCATCAACCCTTGGGAGCGGATGCATGATCTTTATATTTTCTCCTAAACTTTCAACCACGCTTTTTGTAATCCTGAAACAGCCTGCGACCTTCTCATATTCCTGCATATCGCCAAACCTTTCTTTTTGAATACGGGTTACATAGAGAATATCCAGCTGTTCATCCAGCCCTTCCAGGTTTTCTACCTCATGGATACGGGAACCATTTTCCCTTATTTCTTCAACAAGATACTCCGGCATCTTCAGCAGTTCAGGCGAAATGAACCACAGCGGGGTGTTATAAAGTGAGAGCGCGTATGCAAGTGAGTGGACAGCACGGCCATACTTTAAATCTCCAAGGAATCCAACCCTGATTGTGGAAAGGTCTGAAAATATTTCATTCATGGTAAACAGATCAAGAAATGTCTGGGTAGGATGCTGGTTAGCCCCATCACCTGCATTAATCACAGGAACACCCGCATTTTCAGACGCAAGCCTTGCGGCCCCCTCTACAGGATGTCGGATCACAATAACATCACAGTACCCGGAGACAGTCTTTATTGTGTCAACCAGTGTTTCTCCCTTCTTAACCGATGTATACTCTGTCCCTGCAAAGCCTATTACACCACCGCCCATGTACCTCATGGCCGATTCAAAAGAAAGTCTGGTTCTCGTACTGGGCTCGAAAAAAAGAGTGGCGAGAAGTTTGCCCCTGAGGCAGTCAGCATACTTTCCATCCTTAATCTCTTTCGAAGTTACTAATATTTTTAGAAAGGAGTCTTTATCCAGCTCCCTTATTGAAACAATACTTTTACCTGTAAAATCCATGATCTTTACCGCCAGTTATTAAATTGAATGCCGCAATCCCTTAAATTTTTATTCTATATATTCACACCAGGCCTTTTGATCCTGGTTTCACAACCGGTGTTCCCTTTTGACACAACGGGCAGTCATCGGGATTATAGATTGGTATATCCATGTCGATACAAAAGTAGTACGGCAGCCCCGGTTTAAACCTTCCCGCTGAACGGTTTACTAACGACGCAAAGGCGATAACATGCCCACCCTTCCCCAGAACAGCATCTCTTACCTCCAGGACCGAGCTGCCTGTGGTTATGACATCCTCAACAATTAAAACTTTTTCTCCTTCTTTAATCCCGAAGCCCCTCCTCAGAGACATAATACCATTTTCCCGCTCAAGAAAAATGGTCCTCTTCCCGAGAAACCTTCCGACTTCATAAGAAACAATTATGCCTCCAACCGCCGGAGCGGCAACTATATCTATACTATCACCTTTAAAATGGTCTGCGATATCCTGTAAAAACTCAACAGCAAGATCAGGGCGTGACAGCAGGAGAGCACACTGAATGTATCGCTCAGAATGATTTCCCGATGCAAGCATGAAATGTCCTGTTAGGAGGGCGTTCGAATCTGTTAGAAGCTTGATGGCCCTTTTTTGGTCCATATTAATGCCCCTCATATTATGGCTGTTCTTGCTTTTCTAAGGACAAAGCAAGAACAGAAAAGAAAAAAAAAGCTTTCTCCTTTAATTAAAGAGAAAGCCTTCCAGCCAACTTCGGTTCTTATATTTGGTATTCCTGTTTTAAGTCTCATCTAAGATTTGAGTATATACAAAAATGAAAAAAGCGTCAAGGATTTTTAGGGAGCGATTTGAAATTATTCCCCGCAAAATAAATTACCACCCGGGCTCCGGATATATTCCGGACTTTTTATCATACATTAGCTTTTCGTACCCTCTGGGCCAGCAGCAGTATGTTCCTTAAATCTTCTGTGTCTTTTGCTTTCAGCCAGTGATTGGTAAAATCCTTGTTCTGCACAATCTGCGCAATTGACATCAAAGATTGTAAATGAAAATTTCTTTCATCTCTGGTACCGGCAAGAGCAAAGACGATATGTACAGGAGACTTATCTTTTCTGAAAAGAATTCCCTTTTTCGATCTGACAACAACAATATCAAATTTTGAATTGCCTTCGATTATAATATGGGGTATCGCAAGACCTGTATGAATTACCGTTGTAGAATCAGCCTCTCTTTTTTGAAGCAGCTTGTAAACAGTATTAGAGGACATTTTAAACTTTTTTGAAAAGGCTTTCGAAAGAATTATAAATAAACTCTCAATACTGGTTTCTTCATCTAAATCGATGATCTGGGCATTCTTAATAATTCTGTCAAATCTATCCTCTGTTATTTCGTCTCTTTCAAGTAATATATCCCTGAGCTCATTCCTTAAAAAAGAAGATTTTATCTCTTTTGAAGTAACACGTTCAGCAATATAAATCAAAGCGGATTCTTTTAAGCTCCTTGATTTTGAGTACAAAAAGTACCACACAAGAGAGACTATGAAAAATCCCGAGGTTATTATAAGAGGAACTGCTCCCATTTCGATGATCAACGCAAGGTATATCACGACACCCGCGATCTGTAGATAGGGGTACAGAGGAGACTTAAACGACGGTTTATAGGACACTATTTTACTTTCCCGCATCAAAATTACAGAGATGTTTACAAATGAAAAAAGGATCAGTTTCATAGTAGAGGCCACCTTCACAAGAATCTCAAGCTCAAGAAATGTGATAGCCAGTGCCATGAATAGAGATGTTATCAATATGGATATTACAGGAGTTTGAAATTTTAAATTTACCCTGGAGAATAAAGAAGGCAGAAGATTGTCCCTTGCCATGGCAAGAGGGGACCTTGAAGCTGCCAGCAGCCCGGCATTCGCGGTAGTTATGAAAGCAAGCATGGCCGCAAGAGAGAGGATCAGATATCCGGCTTTCCCCGTGTACTTGGAAGCACCCATAGAAAGCGGTGTAAGTGTGCCCTGGAATTCAACCTTGTTCAGTAAACCTACTGTAACAAATACAGTCAACACATACAACAGGGTAACAACAGTAAATGCTGAAAACATACCAGCGGGAATCGACCTTGTGGGATTTTTTATTTCCTCGGCCACAGCAGCAACTTTCGTAAGACCCCCAAAAGATATGAATATCATCCCTGTTACAGTAAAAACAGCTTTCCATCCCTGGGGTCTAAACGGGACGTACCTGTGAACATCAATATAATTCATGCCTGAAAATATATATAAGAATAATATACCAATAATGCTGAAAACAAATATGACCTGTAATTTTCCGCTTTTTTTAACGCTCAGGATGTTCAGGACTGTAAAAATAACTGTAAAACCTAATGCGATAATTTTACCCATTTCGGCATAGAAACCGGGAAAAATTGGTCCTAAAATAATACCAATTCCGACCAGCGCAAAAGCGCTTTTTAAACTGAGTGAAAACCATGAAGCGAGCCCGGCAAAAGTCCCGAAAAGAGGCCCGAGGCTTCTATGAATAAAAAAGTACACTCCTCCGGACTTCGGCATTGCAGTTGTAAGCTCTGCTTTGGATAACATTGCGGGTACCACAATCAAAGCGGCAAGAATATAAGATAATATTATTGACGGGCCGGCTTTTTGGTAAACAACCGCCGGAAGGACAAACAGGCCCGAGCTTATCATTGCACCGCTTGAAATGCTGAAAACTTCAACAATACCCAGCTCTTTTTTTAACCTGTAGGGTTTCTTCGCCATTACTGTACGACCTCGAATGTTCTATAGAGTATCAAGCAAATAAAGCAGCAGAGCCTGGCCCGCATACATTCTGTTTTCCGCCTGTTGAAAAATCACTGACATCCCACAGTTTATAGCATACTCATCTATTTCCAGACCGGGATGTACAGGCATATCGTGCATAATCCGGACGTTTCTATTCTCAATCAGCCTCCTGTTGATCTGGTAGGCTGCCATGGTCTTAATCTTTTTATCTCTTTCAGCACTCAAATCTTCCCTGTTATACTCTTCCATGTTTATCCATGTATCCGTATAGAGAAACTTTGAGTTTAAAACAGCGTATTCTAAGTTCAGAGTCTCTTTAAAAATCTTTGACTTTTTTGCCCGCATTTCAAAATCATCCGGGATCCTGTCTTTTAGCGGTGTGACAAAGATGAGTTTTACACCAACTTTAAGACACGCGTAAAAAAGGGAATTCGCTACATTGTTCTGAATTCCAATATACGCCATTGAGGTGTCGAATCCGCCACTTGCTTCATAAACCGTCATGAGATCGGCAAGAACCTGAGAAGGGTGGTACATATCGCAGCAGCCGTTAATAACAGGAACAGACGCTGAACGGGCAAGCTCACAGACATCTTCATTCTTTATAAGGCGGGCAAGAATAGCATCGACCATATCCGCAATATAACGCGCTTCATACCTGAGAGGTGAAATAGCGAAATTACTTTTACCCCAGTCCATAACAATTGTTGTTCCCCCCAGTTTCTTCATCCCTAGCTCAAATGCAATTCGAGTTCTCGTGGAAGACTTCTGAAAGAGGAGCAGAAGAGCTTTGCCTCTCAATCGATTTTCATACCGAACCGGATTTTTTTTTATATCAATTGCTGTGTTAACAATTTTTATAATTTCCTCTTTTGTAAGCTCATTTACTGTGATAATATCTTTTGCCATTTATCGGCCTTTAAATTAAATTTAAACAGTTCCGTCCAGAATCCGGCTGACAAAAACTATGAAAATGGAAAAATATCCTACCTGGAATATTTCCCCATCAATTCTCCCTGAGCGAGTATATGGTTATCCATTGCCTTTAATAACTGCTTTTTTATTAATCCCGGCCCTGCTTTAATCACAGTATCGAGAGCATATATCTTAAAGTAATACCTGTGGGTTCCTCCCGGTGGGCAGGGGCCCCCATATCCATGCCTCTTGAAGTCGCTCTTACCCTGGAGCGCACCGTTGTCGAGCGTTTCTGTTTTCGGAAGATTTTCGGGAAGCGATGTTATGTTTGCGGGTATGTTGTATAGAATCCAGTGAACCCATGTACCCATCGGCGCATCAGGGTCATCCGATATGAGAGCGTAGCTTTTAGTACCCGCGGGCCCCTCTGACCAGGTTAATGGTGGAGAAACATCTTTCCCGTCACACGTATACACCGATGGTATCATGCCGCCCTGTGAAAAAGCTGTACTTTCAACCGTTACATCCATGGTTTTTACCTCCTTTTTTTCCCGTGTTATATAATAAATATATTTACCTAAAAGCTAACCTGCAAGAATATATTGTGCACTACCATTTGCATTATTCAACATATATTTGATTTACAAAAAGTGTTATTAACGCAGAGTAACTAAAAGATCCATGTTAAGCAAGCGTATGCTTTGAATCGTATTCTTTTATCTTTTTTTTGATCTTATCTTCAGCTTCAATATAGATTTCCTGAATCATCGGGTCGTGAAGATTATAGACTCTTTTTTCAAAGGGCTCATCAATTTTATCAAACAGCCTTTTTTTAAAATCTTTAATATCTTTTCCATAGAGATGAAATGAATCAGCATGCCAGTTCATTCTCCCGAGCTCCACCTTCTTTCCGGCCCTCTCCTCAATTTTTTTTGCTATTTTATCCTTATTAAATTGGACAAGACCGAACATATTCATGAAGTTTGCCCCCCACGCATCATTGCTTCTGAAACGAATATTGCTGTTCAGATACATAGTTCCATCTGAATCCTCAACAAGCCTGTAATGGATCGACTGCAGGCATGGAGGATCGTAGCATTCAAGGTCAATATTCGGCATCCAGGTAATCATCTGAGCCTGACGTGTAAATGGTGAGCTTGCCAGCTTATCAATTACCGCCTCAATTTGATTAATTCGAAAGGAGCCGGCCACCACCTGTTTCCCGGTATCTGAGGATATTTCTTTCCATGCACCATAATCATGAAGTCTCCAGTGGTAAGTATATTCCCACCTTGTGTCATCAGGATCATTCATACTTTTCATCCAGTGGTCCTTTGCCCCGGACAATTCCATTACGTATTCCATCAGATCTTCGATTCCGCCGGGAAACGCCTTATGGATCATAGGGTCAGATAACGGCTCATGAACTGTTATGTTCATTGTCGCATCGATACTTGGAGGATCATCCGGTTTATCATACTGGGTGTGGATTTTAATGCCATTCCTATAAAGACTAATCAGCGCCTTTTCATACGCCTCCGCAAGAGATTTTCCTTCCACATGAACAACCGGAATGTCCTTCATATATTCTCCTTTATTATCTTTAAAATTGTGACATATTAAAAAGAGTACCTGATTTTTTTTATTGTAAACTCTTGTCAATGAAAAGTAAAGAAAGATTGTTCTGTATCAGCAATTCTCGGTGAAGAATTTTTCGTAGATGAAATGACAAACAGAAAGACACAATTGATGGATATTATTATATATTATAACTATATACTATATAATAAGTTGTAAAAAACTAGACTTTTTTACTTCTTCCTGCTATACTTTTGACAGTGTAGTCAGGGAGGGGATCCATTCATACTAAGAAACATCTGAGTTTTCGTGCATTACGTGATGTACTGAGCGAACATATCGAGAAGATACCCGACACACGCCAGGGCGCGAAGACTACATACACGTTCCACGACTGCTACATGAGCGGGTTCGCTATGTTTTATTTACAGGATCCTTCTCTCCTTGAGTTTCAACGGCGGTTTCAGGACAGGATACAGCG
>DAOVJS010000125.1 GCA_030673105.1 Spirochaetota bacterium | reverse complement strand
TTTAAAAGAATGGGCCGGATCTGTTCATTGAGTACAATTTCAACTGCTTTATGCTTGCGGATCAGGTTCATTTTACTAAAATCTTTTTGCTCAAGATATCTGACAATTTGTTCGTTTTCCATCTCCTGTCTTACTTCTTTCAGTATATCAATCAGATAGTGCCTGCGCTTTTCGTGCCCGCCTGGCCTGATACAGGATTTGCAGAAAGCGCCTGCTTTTGTATAGCGGGTGATTTCTTCAACAGTTTTAAGATTATTTATTCGGATGACATCTTTTATTGTTCTGAGCGAGACCCTTGCACATTCACAGACAATGTCCTCCTCCTCAAGTGATTCCAGGTCCACACCTTTGTAGATAGAAGCCGCTTTTTTTATAACGTCATAGGCCATCACACTGCAGTGCATCTTCTGTGGCGGGATAGCTGCTTTATCTTCATCATCCCTCAGGGCTTTTTCAACATCAATATTTGTCAGTTTCAGGGCTTCATCCACAGTACGGCCTATGCACATTTCGGCCATTACATCACTGGATGCTATGGCGGTACCGCATCCAAAGGTTTTGCATTTAGCCAATACAATTTTATCTGTATCCGGATCAACGGCCCAGAAGAGGCGTACCGCGTCACCACAAACCTCGGCACCCCAATCGGCAATAATAAGCTGTCCTCCCAATTCCTCTGCTTCTTTTTCATTGATTTCACCCATATACCTGGGATTGGTCATCCGCTCGTTGACTTTGGTAGAATATTGCTCCCAGAGCGCGCCACTGATAAGATCTGATTTCGCCATCTTTTTTCTCCCGCGATTGAAATATTTGGCTGGCTGCGGCCGATCAAACAGTGCTGATCGATATATACCTTAAACGCTCAATCGACTTTTTAATTATTTGTATTGACCTGTCTATTTCCTCTTCCGTGGTGAACCTTGATAAACTTAGACGTATTCCGGTATGGGCCAGTTCATTGTCGATACCCATCGCAAGAAAGGTCGGATTTGGCTCCAAAGATTCTGAAGCGCAGGCGCTCCCTGTCGAGGCTGCCACTCCGTTCTTGTTCAGGTCCCATATCAGTGCTTCTCCCTCCACTCCTTTGATGCTTGCCAGGATTGTATTTGGTGTCCTCATTTCTCTTTTTCCAATTACGTTGACCCCTTTTACAGTAAGAATTGCGGTTTCCAGCTTATCGCGCAGGCGCCTTACCTCTTTTTCCTCATATTCAAGGTTTTTAACAGCAAGCTCCATTGCAAGACCCATTCCGATCAGGCCTGCCGTATTTACCGTTCCGGCACGTTTCCCTCCCATTTGCTCCCCACCGTGAAGTAAAGGAGGGATCCTCACTCCATTTCTAACAAAAAGACCTCCCGCTCCCTTCATGCCATGAAATTTATGGGCACTGTATGTAAGAAAATCAACCGGCACGTCCTGAACATCTACATTTAATTTTCCAATCGCCTGAACCGCATCTGTATGAAATAATATTCCACTTTCACGGCACAGGGATGCCATCTCTTTGACAGGAAAAATAAGACCGGTCTCATTATTAGCCCACATTATGGAAACCAGGGCGGTTTTATCCGGGTCAATATGCTCCCGGAGAATATCAACATCGACAATACCATCCCGGTTTACAGGTAGATAAATTACCTCCGTTCCAAGACTCTCTATAAATCTACATGAATGGATTACGCAGGGATGCTCGACCTTAGTCGTGATAATTTGATTTTTTTTCTTGTTTCGGATGAGTTCATAATATATCCCCTTTATTACCATATTGTTCCCCTCTGTGGCGCAGCTTGTGACAATAATATCATCTTCGTCTGCCGCGTTGATCCCCGCGTAAAGCCTGTCAAAAGCTATCCTCATGTATGGGTGTACTTCCGATCCAAAACTGTGGAGAGAGTTGGGATTTCCGTACATCTGGTTGAAAAAGGGTTCCATGGCATCCTTGACTTTTGGATCAACTATTGTGGTAGCATTATTATCAAGGTAAATTCTTTCCATAAGATTTCCTTATTGCTGTCTAATTGAATCATTCAGGACAGTTATAACAATACTTTTCAATTTCTCAAGTGTCAAGAATTGGAAGAGGTTGCCAGGTTATATTTTTTATTATAGTTTTTTAAGCAGCACTTCATTTTCATCGAGTTTCGTTTCCAGGTCTGTTATTTCCTTAATATAGGTTTTAATTTCCGGTGTGCCCCTGGAGACTGTGTTGCGATCCGTTTTAATAAGTATTTCGTACACCTTAGATCCGAGCTGCGCGAACTTCTTCTCAGCCTGTTTTTCTAGCTGCCTGATTTTGAACTTTAGAGCTCCTTTTTCTCCCAGTTCTTTGGTTTTATCCTTTGCTTTTTCCAGTACTTCTTTGGATGTTGTCATCCCCTTGTTGATAATACCCTCCATGCGTTTTAAAAAGCTCATTAATTTCCTCCTTTGTAGACTTTCGTTATAATAATAACGATACTTTTTATTTTTGAAAGTGTCAACAACAGGAAAAATTATTGTATCAGTTATCTGATGTATGGGGGATTATATTGCGTTTGTCAGGTCGGTATGCTGAATCTCTTGACCGGGTGCTGAAAAAACAGGATTTTTAACACCTGATATCAGTGAAACTCAAAACGTTTAAATCTATATTTAAAAACAGCCTTATAGACAGTCTGCCTGATTACCTTTTCAGGAAAATTCCATCCCTTTCCAGCTCATTGAATTCCCCGTCTTCGACCACTTCTTCAACTTCTTTTTCGACCACGTCTTCGACCACTTCTTCAACTTCTTTTTCGACCACGTCTTCGACCACTTCTTCAACTTCTTCTATCTCTTCAATCATATCAGTTTTTTTACGATTTATTTCATCCTGTCTTTGCATTAACCCTTCCAGCCATTTCTTCTCAAGAACATTTTCAGCGCCGCCGCCGAAGAGCTTTCGTTGATGATCCTGGGTTTCTCTGAACATCCTTTCAACATTGTATTCAGGGGGTATTCCGCCTGTACATGCTTGAATTTCGTTATCTACTTCTTCTACTATATTTTGATAGCTTGGCATTCTATAATGTTTTCCCCTCATGATTAGTTTTACTATATTAATTATAGCGCAAATATGCCTTTTATCAAACTTATAGGAAAAAAATATTCAGTTTATTAACAAAGTCAATTATGTTTTAAGCGGGAGTTATGGTTTTATCTATTAATATTCGGGTATTTTGTACCAGAATTTATTAATACAAAACGAATAATCAAGTATAAACCATAGGCGAGAAATAAATCTCATTATGATTGATAAGTTTACTTGCCTATACCTTTAACACTATTTATTAACGGTAAAATCGGCTAATTGTTTAATGTCAAAAAAGATTGTAATAAGTAAGAACTTAGTACTTCTGATTGATCCTATTAAGACCAGTGAAGCCTTTTCTGCCGGCTTGTGGCTGAATCTGGGCTCCAGGGATGAGAAGGACCATGAACACGGTTTTGCGCACTTTACCGAGCATATGCTATTTAAAGGGACAAAAAAGCGCAGCCATTATGATATTGCTCTCGAGATAGATAGTGTAGGCGGGGAAATAAACGGTGCTACCGGAAAAGAAAATACCTATTGTTACGTAAATATTGCATCTGAGTATTTAAAAAAGGCTCTGGATATTTTAACCGACATGTATTTTAATTCATCATTCAAGGAAAAGGAGTTTGAGAATGAGCGTAGAATAATCCTCGATGAGATAGATATGTCTATAGATGATCACGATGATCATGTTTTCGAGCTTTTTACCAGGACCCTGTGGAAAAACATGCCTTTCGGATTATCTGTGATGGGGGAAAAAAAAGATATTCAAGATGTTTCTATTAAAGGCTTGAGAAATTTTTATAAAAAAAATTATCATTCCTGCCGGATGATTCTGTCCGCTGCAGGGAGGTTCAGTGAGAACGAGCTGCAAAGAGAAGCTGAATCTATGCTTAAATACCTGAATGGGGAAAATGAAGCTAAATATATCCATGAAGAAAGGGATAAACCTGTTCCAACAACAGGGGCCTGTATACAATGTAGAGACATAGAACAGGTTTATTTTGTATGCGGTAGAGAAGGATACAGCTACAGAGATGAGAACAGATTTGGAATGGCTTTACTGAACATGATACTGGGCAGCAGCTTCAGCTCGAGGCTGTTTCAGAAAGTGAGAGAAAAACGGGGTCTCTGCTATTCAATTGCTTCTTCATTGACATGTTATTCTGATGTAGGGGAGTTTACAATTGGTTTTTCTACCAGTATGAAGAACCTGCCCTTTGTACTGGATGCTATTAATAATGAGCTGAAGCTGTTCAAGGGGGGAGATATAAAGGAAGAAGAGCTGGAAAGGGCGAAGGGGAGATATAAAGGAAATTATATACTCGCAAAGGAAAATATTGAATGGAAAATGGTCAAAATGGCTTTACAGGAAATGGCGTATGGAAGACTCATCCCCTATGATGAAACTTTGAAAAAAGTCGAAAGTGTCACATTAGAGGATTTGAATAGAATGGCAGGTGATGTTTTTAAAGGAGACAGGTTCAGCTTCGCAAGTATTGGGCCCAGCGGCCAGGAAAAATACCTTGAGGATTATCACTTCTCATTTTAATAATGAAAACTCTTTAACATATCAAAAGGTGCAGAGATACTAAATGACCTTAGAGAACATGGCAGTGAAGGTTTACAGGTTAAATAAAAAAAATCCTCTTCCAGACTACATGTCGAAAGGCGCGAGCGGCATTGATCTCTTCGCGTCCCTTGACCGGGACATGACTCTTCCTCCCGGAGGATATAAATGTATACCAACGGGTATAATCATTTCTTTACCCGCAGGGTATGAGGCGCAGGTCAGGCCCAGGAGCGGGCTTGCCCTTAAACATGGTGTGACTGTTTTAAACACCCCCGGTACTGTTGATTCGGATTATCGGGGTGAAATAATGGTAATTCTCGTTAATCATGGGAAAAAGCCATTAATATTAAAAAATGGTATGAGGATAGCTCAGATGGTGATTGCAAAAGTAGAAAAAGTCAGTGTTTTTGAGGTAGCTGCAAGAGAAGAAATAGATAGGACTGAAAGGAATAGAGGCGGCTTCGGACATACAGGAGAATAGAGTATGAGAGAAACGGAAAATATTCGTATCATACCGTTAGGGGGGCTCGGTGAGATAGGGAAAAATATGATGCTGATTGAATATCAGGATTCAATAATAATAGTTGACTCGGGCATGATGTTTCCCGAGGACCAGATGCCCGGTATAGACTTTGTTATACCTGATTTTTCCTATATAGCCGAAAGGAGGAATAAGGTAAAGGCACTGCTGCTGACACACGGTCATGAGGACCATATTGGGGCGCTTCCATATCTCCTGAAAGAAATAAATGTCCCGGTTTACGGGACAAGACTCACGATTGGATTCGCCCGTAACAGGCTGGAAGAACATACTTTTACGGATAGACCTGTTTTTATCGAGATCAAACCGAGAGAGAAAATATCTTTTGGTGCTATCAGCGCGGAGTTTTTCAGGGTCTGTCATAGTGTGGCCGACGGGGTCGGGATTGCGTTTCACACTCCCCATGGGATTATCATTCATTCCGGGGATTTTAAAATTGATTTCACTCCTGTTTATGATGACACGTTTGATTTTCGTAAACTGTCAGAGTTCGGAGAGAAGGGTGTTATTCTGTTGATGTCGGATTCTACGAATGCGGAAAATAAAGGATATACACCATCTGAGAGTAAATTGAATGATTCTCTTTTCGAAACGATTACCGGATCAGATGGCAAAGTGCTGGTCGCTCTCTTCGCTTCAAATATACAACGCATACAGCAGATATTTGATATATGTTCCCGTGCTGAAAAAAAAGTTGCTGTTCTTGGAATGAGTATGGAGAAAAATATAGCAATGGCAAAAGATCTGGGATATTTAAAATTTAAAGAGAGTATTTTAATTTCACCGGAAAAGGTAAATAGTTATAAAAGCAACAGAGTCGTGGTGCTGACAACCGGAAGCCAGGGTGAGCCAATGTCTGCCCTGTCAAGAATTGCCGCCAGCAAATATAAGTCTTTTGATATCGAAAAAGGGGATACTGTTATTCTCTCAGCCTCAATAATACCCGGAAATGAGAAGACGGTCTCAAGAATCGTGAACATTCTTTTCAGAAAAGGAGCTTCAGTTTTATATGAAGGATTTGAAGATCTACATGTTTCAGGTCATGCCTTCCAGGAAGAACTTAAACTTTTCATAGCAATCACAAAACCGAAATACTTTATCCCGATTCATGGTGAGTTCAGACATCTAATTCATCATTCAAATCTTGCAAAACAGGTGGGAGTTGAAGAGAAGAATATCATAATCGCTGAGGACGGAGATGTTATTAACATCAATGAGTCAGGAATTGCTATTGTTGATAAGGTGGCTGCAGGGCATGTCTATATTGATGGAAAGAGTATTGGTGATGTTGAGAGCACAATTTTAAGAGAGAGACATAAGATATCAGAAGACGGTATCATCATTGTCATCATTCCCATTGGCGTTGAAGACAGCAGCATTCTGCACCCGGAAATTATCAGCAGGGGTTTTGTATATTCTATAGAAGCAGAGATCTTTACAGAAGCGAAAGACATCGTGTTTGATATGGTGAGAAAGCATATAAGAGATAAAACAAATGACCGGCTGGTATTAAAAAACCGTGTAAAGAAAGCCCTGAAAAACTATTTTTTTAAGAAAACAGCTCAATCTCCACTGATTGTACCTGTCATTATTGAAGTGCCCTAGTAGAAAAATTTACAACCTGTCAAAGGTGTTGGAAAGATACAGAAATGAAAAAGAGGTCGGCATATTAATATGCAGACCTCTTTTCAGGAGTTGAGCATTAACCACAATACATCCTCTAAATTTATCGGGTTTTTAAGAATTTTGTTAAGAAGAAAAGTTTAAAATTATAAGTAGTTCTCTATTTTTTTTACCAGCTGTTTTTTTGGGACAACACCGATAACGCGGTCTACTTCTTTTCCATCTTTTAAAAACAGGAGA
>DAOVJS010000052.1 GCA_030673105.1 Spirochaetota bacterium | reverse complement strand
GAGGACACCCCGTGAACGGCTTTCCATGGCGCTGCAGAATAAAAACTCGGACCTTGTTCCCTATCAAATAGATTTAACCACAGGTTTCATCCATAAACTGAAAGAAAAAACAGGTTGTACCGATCCGGACGCATTTTTAGGGAATCATCTCTCGAAGGCAAAGTATAAAAAAAATATAATTCTGGAAAATGGAAGAGAGATAGATCTGTTTGGAGTTACCTGGCAGAAAGATCCAGCGCATGGGGATGTTGGTATCATTTGTGATCATCCTATAAAAGAACCGGACCAGGGGAGCTATAAATTTCCTGAAGTAAAAAAAGATTTTGCCAGGGAATTGTGCGAAAAATTAATGACAGAAGAGAGAAACACATTTCGGATGTTCCTGATCACGATGAACTATTTTGAGCGCGCGTGGAGCCTGAGGGGCATGGAAAATTTGCTTTCCGATATGATTCTGCATAAAGCGTTTGCTGAGGGGCTTTTTGACCGGATTCTAAATCATCATCTACAACTTCTGGATACAGTTCTTGATTACGGGTTTGAAGCTGTTTATATTGGTGATGACTGGGGACAGCAGAAAGGGCTCATAATGGGTCCACCGCTCTGGCATAAATACATCAAGCCGGGCATGCAGAAGATGTTTGATAAGATCAAAAGTAAAGGAAAGTATGTGTGTCTCCACTGCTGCGGAGATCTCCGGGAGATCCTCCCGGACCTTGTGGATATGGGGCTTGATATTTATAATACCATCCAGCCGGAAATTTATGATCTTAAAAAGTTAAAGAGAGATTATGGAAAGCATATCACCTTTTATGGTGGAATAAGTACCCAGCAGTTTTTACCTTACGCGACACCGGCTGAAGTTAAAAGGCAGACCAGGGAAGTAAAAAAAATTATGGGCAGTAATGGCGGATATATATTTGCTCCGACTCATTCTGTTACTGATGATATTCCCGTGGAAAATGTCATGGCTATGGTAGAAGTCGCGAGAGAGCGGTGCAATTGATGTTTCAGGAAATTCCATCAATTAAGATTCTTCAGGAGGAGCAATGAAAATTGCAGTTCAGTTCGGTGCGGGGAACATAGGCCGCGGGTTTATGGGGCAGCTATTTTTTGAGTCAGGTTATAAAACAATATTTGTTGAAGCAAGAGAAGAGCTTGTTGAATTGCTCAACAGAAAGAGGTGTTATCCCCTCCGGATACTTGACGCGTACAGGAAAAAATCGTTCCTGCTGAAGATCGAAAACATTGAGGCGGTATCTTCTGATGATACCGGCAGGATTGCGGATATCATATCGACGGCGGATGTAATAAGCACCGCTGTTGGTGTAAAAAATCTTGCGACAATTGCGCCTGCTATTGCGGAAGGAGTTAAACAGCGTTATTTGAATAATCCGGTCCCTGTTGATGTGTACCTCTGTGAAAATATTTTAAACGCATCCGCTCTGCTCAGGACCTATGTTTTAGAGAGCCTGGAAACGACTGTCCTGAAATGGGCCAATGACAATGTCGGTTTCGTGGGTACGGCTGTGGCCAGGATGGTGCCTCAGGCAGGTGATCGTTTCGGCACAGATGATCCTCTTCTGGTAGTGGCTGATTCTTATCACAAACTGGCTTATGATGAAAAGGCTGTCAGAAGCAAAGTTCCAGGGATCGACGGGATTTATCCTGTACGGAATTTTAAAGCAGAGGTTGAAAGGAAATTGTTTGTCTATAATCTGGGACACGCGGCGCTCGCATACCTGGGATACCTGAAAGGGTATACCTATGTACATGAAACAATAAATGACAGTGAATGTTTTCCCATATTCGATAAGGCGTTAGATGAAACTTCCAGGGCGCTGCTGAAAATATACTCGGCTGACCTTGACCCTGCCGGGCATGAAGAGGTAAGGCGTGACATTAGAATCCGATATGGGAATCCAATGCTCATGGATACAATCCAGCGTGTTGGAAGAGATCCGATCCGAAAACTGGGTCCTGAGGACAGGCTGGTTGGGAGTGCAAAGCTCTGTCTGGAACAGAAGATTTTTCCTGAGAATATAGCTTATATCTGCGCGGCAGCGTTATGTTACGGCCATTCAGAAGATCGCGAAGCGGTAAAACTGCAAAAAATTATTAAAAACGATGGTGTCAAATCGGCACTGGAACAGGTCTCCAAATTAGATCCTCAGAGCAGATTTAGCAGAAAAATCATACAATTTTACAATATGCTTCGGCAGAAGGCTTGAGCCCGCGATATGTCAGTGATGCTTGATAATATATTTTTCAGTATCTTTGCTTTAATTGTTTCCTTCGCGCTTCTCTTTAAAAGCGCCGGTTTATTTGTCGACAGTTCAGTCGGGATTGCGGAGGATTTAAAAATCCCGAAAATGATTGTTGGTATACTGCTTGTAGGTTTTGCCACAACAGCCCCTGAAATTGCTGTCTCCGTGCAGTCAGCCTATCTCGGACATCCGGAAATCGCCCTGGGAAACGCTATAGGTTCCGTTATCTGCGACGACGGTGTAGCAATTGCCCTTGCCGCGATTGTGGCTCCTGCTGCCATCCCTATTGATAGAAACATCCTGAAAACAGCAGGGTTGTTTTTAATATTCATAGATGTTTTAGCATACATACTGGCTTTAAACGGTGTGATAGGCCGTTTCGAAGGAAGCCTGCTTGTTTTACTGCTGATAGGCTATGTATCTTTTGTCTTTTTTAGTGAGAAAAGAAAAAGATCAGAATTAAAATCAAATGATATTTCCGGAGCCGGAGAGACTGACATATCTTCAGAAAAGGGCAAAATCAGGAGACATGTTCTGATATTTCTGGCCGGCCTCATAGGTGTAATCATCACAAGCAGAATCGTGATATGGGCGTCAATAAATATTGCTGAATTTTTTAATGTTTCAGAAATCATCATTGGATTAACGGTTATCGCGATTGGTACATCTCTGCCTGAAATAAGTACGGCTATCACTGCCGCGGTAAAAGGCGAGGGTGAATTAGCGGCAGGGGATATCATAGGCGCAGATATTTTGAACATACTCTGGATAATCGGAGTTTCTGCGGTTGTAAGACCGATTCATGTTGAAACAAGGATTGTTCACTTTTCTTTTTTGTGGATGTTTCTACTAGTTGGTACGATGCTTGTGTTGATGAGGATTGGTTATAAGCTGGGAAAAATAAAAGGTTTTATTCTATTATTTCTCTATGTCGCGTACCTCTTATTTAATGTAAAATTTTTCTACTAGCCGTGTTTGTGTCTATTCTTTTTACTAAAAATTCAGGTATTCTCGGTGCGTTTCCGAAGCTCCCGGGAATGCTGATAGAACTCTTCAAGCTCCATCTGCTTAATAAATACAAACCCCCTTGTCGCCCGGATTAACGCGCTATCATGCTCGTAAAAATAACTCCGCCCCAGACATGTTTTAAGTGTCTGATACTGTTCAACCTGAATTTTTTGTGCCAGCTCCGAAAAGGGGCCATCGTACTCATAGGAAGGAAATGACGCATCCTTCTGTGAAATGAAGGAGTTCCGGAACGCATTATGCTGTAGAGCAAACATGTTGAGGGAAACAGGTATAAACATATTTGCCTCACATGGATGGAAGCGGTACCAGACATTACGGTATCCCCAGATCCTGATATTGGATTTTTGACTTTTCTTCTCGTAAAGTTTCAGCGCCTCCGTGATAGCCTGCAGAACTTTGTAGTGGGTATCGGGCCCGCTTGCTTCAGGATCCAGTGCAACGGTTACAATATCAGGCTTGATACTTCTTAACGTTTCCAGTATCGGCATTACGTCCCTGTCGATATCAGGTTCTTCGGTGAACAGGTCTCCGGTATAGAAACCGAGCCTGAGATGATGTACAGAATCTGAATGCCATCCAAAATACCCCCACAAACAATCTGCCTCCCATTCCCTGCACATGCCTTTGAGGCGCTGTATGTGCGGCAGGTCTTTACGGCCGGGGTATTGTGTTTTAAAATAATTGATAAGCTCGTCAATACGGTCTTTCAGCCGGTCAATATCAGTCTCATCATAGAGAAAGATAAGATTACGCAGCAGCCTTCGCAGCCGCCCCTCATCTTTCATCACAGCTGAATGAGCCGCAACACCGTCTAAATACTGCCAGACATCACGGTTTTTTCCGATAGTATTACGGGGATCAAAATAACCCTCTTTATGAAGGTCATCAAAAATATTACATCCTATATATTCTTTTAGTGTAACAAGCTGGTTCAGCATGAATATGTTTGTAACCGATGTAAAACCGCTTGTAAAAGTTACAAAACTGTGTCCGGTGCTGTGCTCCCGTATATGCCTGACAACAGCAGGCAGGTAGCCCAGCATAATGTCATCGTGGTGCGGCTCAGTATGTAAAAACATGGTGTTTTTATGCAGGGTAACTCCTGATTCGATTTTTTCTTTAAGACTTCCTGCTACCTGCTTCTTCAATGTCTCAATATCTTTCTTTCTCCTTTTCAAAAGCATATTAGCAAAGGGGTCATTCTTAAAATCCTGTTGGACCATCTTCTCAATGGGCTTTTTTGTTTTTAAAGAGAGCTCTATAACAATTTCTTCTATCTGCTGATTTGTGAGAACTTCACTTTTCATCAGCATGTGTACCCTGCGTTCGTGCAATTGCCTAGCCGCTCCCCTGGTTATAACAAACCGCGCTGCTGGCAGAGTGTGAAGTGCTGTTGCCGGGTAATGGATGTGCTGTGACTTCTGGATTGAGTCGGTAACGATTCTGGCCTTTGTTTCTCCGGCGGCAATGATGAGCGCCACGCACTCCGGATTGTAAACAATCGTTGATAGGCCGATCGTAATAACATGCCTTTTTCTGGTTATTTCAATGCCTCCAAGATCCTGAGCCGCTGCAGCCTGAGTTTCATAGTTGGTCGGCTTGAGGCGTGTTGTAGAATAAAGGTCAGACCCTCTGATATTGAAGCCTATGTGTCCATCGGGTCCGATACCTCCCAGGAAGAATCCTATTCCACCGAGGGACCTGATCCTGTCCTCATATTCTGTACACCACTGGTCGATGTTTTCCAGCACCTGTTTTTGAAGCTGCTCAAGGCCTACAGGAGAGTGGCATTCGGCAGAGAGACCCGCGGCAAGATGGTCTGTGCCGGTATGATCTTCGGCAGGATGGCATGCGTTGAGAGGACCTTCGGTAGAGTAGCCCCGGGCAGGATGCCGGTAACGGAGACTCAGGTCGACCTCTCCTTCAGGCCAGATATCATCGATATCTTTCCCCTCCGGGATACCTATCTTTGAACAGTTAATAAGCAGTGCTTTTTGCGGGTCAAGACCGAATCCATTTATATAGTATTTGTTGACGTAATAATAAAAGCTGTTGTGCTGAAAGGGATTTATCGGGTAAAACTCATCGATCTGTACAAATACAAGGCTTCTCACATCAGGTTTAATCCCGGGATTTATCCCGCTTTCATCGAGTTCTTTCTGAACTTCTATTTGATCCCAGTTTCTCAAAAAGCGCTGTACTTCCGTTAAAAAATACTCAGGTGTTCTACCTGTAGGCAGGCTGATAACCCCGCCCGGATTGTTCTGTACCCATTCCAGGAAGCGGAGAGCGGTAAATCTGCCAAGCTCAGGGAAACTGTCTACAATAATTACGCCTATTTTTTCAACAGGTTCATACCTCAGTTTCATACCCGATTTGTTCAGCATTCTTTCTTCTACCAGAGATTTCATTTTTTGTCTTTCATTAAAAGGATAACTCTATTGTAACAAATGTAATTCTATTTTTCAATACACTAAAAAATTATTTTCAATATCCATCTATGTAGAGTATCTTAGGTAAACGCGTTATTATTAGCGGGAGAGATGATTTTGTATAAATCATTTAACCCTTTTAAGAAGGGTTCTAGAATTATTGAACAAAGCAGAAGTTCCCCTCTCCTTTTAACTTTACGGAAAAATGGGCGTATAGATGAATCTGATATCCCTTTTCCCTTAATGAAGAGAGGTAAGGGGCCTTATATATATGATTATGATGATAACAGGTTCGTGGATTTTTATTTATCGAATGGTTCTCTTTTACTGGGCCATTCCCATCCAGGTATTACAAAAATTATTAAAAGCTGGCTTAACAGAGGATATGCCTCCGGCTACATGGCTGCCTCCCATGAGGCGCTTTCAAAAAGGGCTTTTCGAATGTTATCCGGAAAAAACCTGGATAATGAGTTTAAAGAGGGGAAATGGATTTACTATGATTCATGCCATGAGGCTGCCTGGTCTGTATTATATATTCTTAATTGTATCGGGTATTCAGGTACGGGTATATATATAGCAAAATACGATAAACCTGAAAACTGTTCGCCCTTTGATAATATACTGATAAAAAAAGTCGATCCTAAAGACTTAAATACTGTTAATTTTACGAACCTGAATTTCGTAATCATCAGGATTGATGAAAAAATATCGAAAGCACAAACAAATATTTTATTAAAAATGCAGAATGAAAAAGGCTTGATTATTATTTCAGATGAAACCGGATTCGAGTGTCACGTACACGGTATTCACAACAGAACATTATTGAATAATCCGGACATGAGAGTATTCGGCAGCTGGATTTCCTGCGGGCTATCCTTTGGTTGTGTTTATGCAAAAAGCAGGTTGTTTAAGAAAATTCAGGATCACAATAACAGTAAACTTTTTCAAACAACTTTACTCAACAGTGTCCCTCCTATTTACAAAATAAAAGCGGTTATCGCATCTTTAAAAATACTGGAAAAGTATGGGGCTGTTGAAGGGTTATTGAAAAAAAATAAGTATTTTTACGGCATGCTGAATAATAAGTATTTTTGTTTAATAGATGGTCTTGTCTATGAAAAACAGAGTAATTTTTTAACAAAGGAGTATAAAAAAATTCATTCCGAACTTCTGGAAAAGGGTTTTTATTTCCCCCTTTCTCCGGTATCTCCGGTTTTCATTTCCTACTCTCATTCGAATGAGCTTCTTGAGGAGTCGGCTGTGCGGATTAACTTACTTTTTGATGGATTGTACCGATAGATAAGACCATAATGGGAAAATCAGGTTGAACTAAATGGTCATTCATATTTTAAATTTCTGCAAAATGGGATTTGGAATAGTATTAATTTTTTTCTCAGTAATACTCTGGTCTACTTTTAAAAAATATTCTTCAGCAGCTCTCGCCGTAACAGCTATTCTCCTTTATGCTTCTGTGATTATAGATCTGCTTGAATATTACTCCATTATTGACATCGACAGGATGTTGACAATTAAAGACGTCCCTCTTTTAAAATATGCACTTCCTCTACTCATTCTTATCTCTTTTATCATTACCCTCGTAATTTTTTTTAAGGAAGAAAAGAAAATGATGTAATTTAGAAAATTCCTTTCTGAAAAAATTGCAAATAACGAGCAGGTATGGTATAAAAATAAATAAGGAAATTAGATATGCGTGTCTATGATCTTATTGTTAAAAAAAGAGACGGCGGAGAACATACTTACGATGAAATTAAATTTCTAATAAACAATTATACCAGGGGTGATATCCCGGATTATCAGATTTCTGCCTGGCTTATGGCTTCATTTTTAAACGGCCTCAGCGAAAACGAGGCTTTTTACCTTACAAAAGCGATGCTCCTTTCAGGCAAGATGTTAGATCTTAGTTCCATCGATAAAATGAAAATTGATAAACATTCAACCGGCGGCGTCGGAGATAAAATATCTCTAATCCTCGCCCCCGCGGTTGCCGCCTGTGGTGTGGTTGTTCCCATGACGAGCGGAAGGGGGCTTGGTTTTACAGGCGGAACACTTGATAAACTGGAATCAATTCCGGGTTTTAATGTTAACCTTACTGAAGAAGAGTTTATTTCTATTTTAAAAAAAGTCGGCTATGCCATGACAGGACAGACAGCAGAAATTGCTCCGGCTGATAAAAAGCTGTACGCGTTAAGAGACGTCACCGCGACCGTGGAATGTATTCCCCTGATTACTTCGAGTATTCTAAGTAAAAAACTGGCCGAGGGCGCAGATGGTGTAATCTTTGATGTTAAATTTGGGAGCGGGGCTTTTATGAAATCAAAAGAAGAGGCTGTTAAACTCGCCCGCACTCTTTCTACTATTTCGAAGAAAATGGAGAGAAAGGCTCTTTGTGTTTTAACAAGTATGGATAGGCCTCTTGGGACAGCGGTAGGGAACAGTCTGGAGATCGTAGAGTCTGTTGAATGTATGAGAGAAATGATACATGAGGATATAATTACTGTGGCGGCAGTTCTTGGCGGTTATATGCTTCTCGCAGCAGGGGTAGTGAAATCAAGCGGGGAAGGAGAAGTAAAGATACGTGAAAAGCTGAAAAACGGAGAAGCTTTTGAGAAGTTTAAAGATTCTGTCCGGGCGCAGGGAGGGGATGTAAAATCAATTATAAATATCGATAAGTTACCCAGCGCGAAGCACTCCTATGAAGTTATGTCTCAGGAGAGCGGATATATCAGCGTGATGAACACTGAATTAATAGGAACAGCCGCAGTATTTCTTGGCGCCGGGAGGTTTACCAAAGAGGGTAGTATTGATCCTGCATCCGGTGTTTTAATACATAAAAAGACAGGGGACTTTGTTGAGAAAGGAGACGGTCTAGCTACCCTGTACTATAATAGTAAAGAAAACCTGAAGCAGGCAATTGATCTTGTAGCCGGATCCTATACTATAAAGGATGAGCCGGGCACGACCTTCCAGTTAATTCATGAAGTAATTCAATAGGGGATACCTGATGGCAGATAATATTGAGGAAATGATAAACAATTCCCCGGAATGGGTTTTCAATGGACCGGATGAAGATGAATTGAAAGATTTTTCTCAAAAAACCGGATACAGCAATTGTATATGCGAGATTCTCCTTCAACGAGGAATAAACACAGAAGAAGATTTGGGGCATTATCTGCTCGATGATGTGTATTCCTTATATAATCCTTTTCAGTTTACCCATATGCTATCTGCCGTCAACAGGGTGGGGAGAGCTTTACATGAAAACGAAAAGATATTTATTTTTGGGGATAGAGATGCTGATGGTGTTTTATCAACAGCGATGCTTATTAACCTTTTAAAAAAGTTTAATGCTGATGTGTTTTACAGGGTGCCGGAAGGGGAATACGGTTATGGTATAGAGAAGAAGGACATTGATTTTGCAAAAGATAAGGGCTCGACTCTCATTATTACTGTGGATACGGGGATTTCAAGTATATCTGAAATAGGATATGCGAAATCACTCGAAATGGATACAATCATTATCGATCATCATGTTCAGACAAGCGCTATGCCCGATGCTTTCTCAATACTCAACCCGAAAATGGATTATGAAAAATACCCTTTTAAATACCTGTCCGCGGGCGGGGTTGTATTAAAGTTTATTCACGCTTTTATCCTTTCCCATACAAAAAATTTCAACAGAATATTTGTTCCTCTTGTTTCGGAAGGGGATATTATAAGAGCGGCAAAAGTTAAAAATGGTATCATTGAAGAATATATAACCATTGAAGAGAGCATCCACTACCCGATTAAAAATAACCACATGGTAGTAATGGACAGTAAAAAGAAACTTCCGGAATATTTTACCAGCTGGTTAAAAGATCAAAAAATTGGTCAGGTTGCCCTTATGTGCTCCCAGCCGTATAAAACAATAGAGGATTTTGCCACTATATTTATCAAGCTATTTTCAAGAAAACAGAAGAAAAGCATGGAATTTGTTAAATCTTTTATTGATCTTTCAGCAATTTCCACAATTTCTGATATCATGCCATTAACAGGAGAAAACCGGGTCATAGTGAAAGAAGGGTTAAAACAGTTATTCAACTCAACGAATCTGGGCTTAAACATACTGCTGGGCTTTTGTAATTTACCCGATAGAGAACTAAGGGCAAAAGATATAGCATGGTATGTATCACCTGTTATTAATTCGGCAGGCAGGATGGGTGACGCGTATCTGGCGGTAGAATTATTTACGACAGGAGATGTCAGCACAGCTAACGAATTATCAAAAATCCTGATCGGACTGAATGAAAAGAGAAAAGAAAAAGGTGAGAAAAACCTGAAAATAATCGGGCCGATTGTTGAAACTAAATATTATAGAGATCCCGTAATAGTTTTAGCTACAGATAAGGTGGAACACGGGGTTACGGGTATTATTGCCAGCAAGATCGCACGGAAGTACTCCAGGCCGGTAATAATCATTGTAAATGATGGAAATATCGGAATAGGGTCTGGAAGAGTAGGGTGGAATTTTGACCTAATTTCTCTTATTTCAAAGTGTGAGGATCTTCTTCAAAAGTATGGAGGACATAAATCCGCGGTCGGGTTTACCATTGATATAGAGAATATCGATAATTTTCGTGAAAGGATACACGATCTGGTGCTGATGAATGAGCCGGATCTTTTCAAAGACCGGGAAACCCTTGAGGTGGATGCTGTTATTACACCTGACGTGATTAATTTCCAGCTGCTTGGTGAATTGAATATATTCGAACCTACAGGTGCTGGTAATACAGCCCCGCAATTTTTTATATCAAACACTTCGGTTATCAACCCGATAGCCATGGGGAAAGATAAGAACCATATTAAATTTTTTATACCATCCAGTAATGGGACGATTCCTGTTATCGGGTGGGGAGTGGCAGAAAAAGGTTTTCGAATACTGAAAAATATTTCTGTTGTTGATATAGTTTTCACAATCGAGGAAAATTATTACAGAGGGGAGAAATCTCTTCAGCTCATTCTTCTTGATATGAAAGCTTCCGAATAATTCTTGGTGACCGCAATAAATGATACAATGCTTGCCTTTTTAAACCACATTTTTGTACGAGGAGCAACACTTGAAGCGGAAAAGTATAGTCTTTGCAACAGTCCTTTTTTTTGTGATTATTTTTTTTCACATCCCGGTATATTCAAAAACAATGATTCAGCACCCCCTGGACCGGAATGAGGTCAAAAAAGCATTTGAACGTTTTTTAACAATAGAGAGATCGTTTATTCAGAAGGGGTTGAACAATGCCGCTTATTATGTGCCTTTTATTAAGGAGGTTTTCAAGAAAGAAAAACTACCACAGGACCTTGTCTGGCTGCCTCTAATTGAGAGCGGTTTTTCCGTGAAGGCTTATTCAAGAGCCGGAGCCTGCGGCTTATGGCAGTTTATGTCCCGAACTGCCGGTTACTATCATTTAAATATTGATTTCTGGGCGGATGAAAGGCGGGATCCATTTAAATCAACCGAAAAAGCAGCAAAACTACTGAAAAACCTCTACAATTACTATGATAACTGGGAGCTCGCGCTTGCCGCATACAATGCCGGTATGGGAACTGTAAATTATGCCATCAAAAAGGGGGATTCAGAGGATTTCTGGAAACTCAGGTCTATGGGGTTATTGAAAAAAGAGACAGAGGAATATGTCCCGCGTTTTTTTGCGGCTGCGTATATCGCAGAGAACCATGAAAAGTATGGTTTTACTTATAACACGGGTATTCATTTTCCTGAATTTGAAATTCTCTTAATAAAAGAACCGGTTGATTTAACAGTACTGGCGAGAAGAAGCGGTATAAAATTGAGCATGCTGCAGTTTCTTAACCCTGAATTAAGGAGGTTCATTACGCCTTTCGGGAAAAGTTATAAGCTCCGTGTCCCCAGGGAAAAGTTCACTGATGCAATTATCGTATATAAGGAACTTCCCAAAGAAGAATTAGCAGGAGTTAAATGGCACAGGGTGAGGTCCGGTGAAACCTTGAGTGAAATTGCTGAAAAGTACCAAACAAAGGTTTCGCTTATAAAACGAATTAACAATATTACAAACTCAAAAAGAGTATTCGCAGGCCGGAAAATACTGGTTCCTGTCAGTACAAAAAGCAAAGAGTTTGAAGAAGAAACGGCATATATCCCGCCGAAAAAAGGGTTCAGTACCCAGGAGATACATTATATGGTGAGAAATGGGGATACAATCTGGGATATAGCCAGGAGGTACAGAACGGATGTTGAAATGATCTTAGCAGTTAATGGTCTGTCTTTTGAATCTATCATAATGCCGGGAGATGAAATTAAACTCTGGCTGGATACCGCGTTGCAGAGATAGGCAGGTAAACTTATAAATCTTGATGAGATTTATTTCTCGCCTCGTTATTCGTTTTTCAGCAATAAAGCCGGTATTAAAATCCCGGAGGATGCTCCCCGGGTTTTACAAGGTCATAGATACATTCCTTCATCTCTGTTACAATTTCTTTGCTTCCGTAGCTCTTAAAATCATTCTGTTTTTCATACAGCATTAATGCACGGTAGATCAATTTTGCCTCGGTATCGGTAATTGTTATTATATGTCTT
>DAOVJS010000226.1 GCA_030673105.1 Spirochaetota bacterium | reverse complement strand
TCCGCTGACAGATGGCCTCCTATATCAGAATAATCAGGCTGCCCCCAGTGCTTATCGTTTCCTGTCATAACCAGGAAAATATCCAGCGGTTTTAGTGTATACCCTATCTTTTTCATTCTCTCTTTAAGCTCAGCCGCTGATAAAGCGTAACCATCCTCAACATCCCGTATATCAACAACCACTCCATCACCATAACAGTATTTTAGAGGCCATTCATCTATTGTTTTGGCAGGTTTTCCCTCACTCTCCGGTCCCATGTGCCAGGGGGAATCCAGATGAGTCCCTGCGTGGCTTGTCATCTCAATAAAATCATCTCCGTATGATTTGCCTGGAAAGGGCCAGTCCTTTGGATCAATGTCATAATACTTCAGGTCCTCCTGGGCTCCGTTTTCATGGGCCAGATTTGTAATCTTCACATTCATTAAGGGACTGGGGTCGCTTTCCGTAACCATTGATAGATCGATAATCCTTGCCATATTTCTTTCCTTTCTTTAAAAAATATTTTTATTGCCATTCAGGCAGAAGCATTCAGAATGAAGTCGTATTGCTTCCGCCGGAACGATTACTTTTTAACCTGCTTTTCTACAAGTCTTTAACCAGAAAGCTCTGAAACGCCTGTTTAAAGCATTGCATAGGAGGATGAAATCTCCCCGCTCCAATCTGTCCAACCCCCGGCTTTTTGTGCGCGATTCCAGTATTGATAATGGGCAAAATATCCTTTTCGATGACCAACCGGACATCAATACCTAAAGGAGTCCCCCTGAAGTCCATTGACGGAATTTTAAACAGGGGATGCTCCGCTGAAGTTATCTTATACATTTCAAGAGTGCCCTCAATCGCTTCTTTTACCGTTCCTCCTATAAACTGAACAATTCCTGGCGCCAAACCCAGGGCCACTCCTCCCAGTCCCGCGGTTTCTGAAATATAGGAATCACCCATAACCGGGCTCGCATCATCCAGCTTATAACCTTCAAAGTAGTTACCTTCCGCGCATTCCGCAGGCGCCGTATACCAAGTTTCCCCGCATCCGCAGATTTTTATGCCGAATTCAACTCCGTTTGAAGCCATACAGGAAACGAGAGACCCGCCTGTTATCTTATGAGCAATGTCCATGGTGGCTTTTGTTGAAGCCATTGATAAATTGAGAAAAAAATGGTCATTGCTGTCCATGAACGTTAACACATCCGCAATATCCCCTTTAGTGAACGATGTTTTTACAAGCCAGGGAGCCATCTTTCGAATAAGCAGAGAAGTCGCCGATTTATTCCTGTTGTGACATTCATCCCCTCTCTGAACTGCCCGTGCCATAATATTCGTGATATCTATCGGCCCGCTCAGAGAAAGGGCCTCCTTCAGCATAGGTCCGAGAATTCTTTCAATCCATTTCAACCGTTTAATCACCGATGAATTATTTGCCCCAAACCGCAGTGTCTTTCCCAATCCCTCATTCAGGGTTATATAACTTCGATTACCAAAAGCCGTATTTTCCATGACTATTACCGGCATTGACGGCGAAATAATCCCCGACATAGGCCCGAGTGCAGAGTGATCATGGGCCGAATCGAACTTTATTTTGCCGGATCCCGCCAGTATCTCTGCCTTTTCAATATCCTCTGCCCATCCTTCATAGACGATCGCGCCGTAAACAGAGTTACACATAGCACTGCACATAGCAGAGGGGTCCAAAGGCGGCCCTGAATGAAACAGTATTTTACTTTCAAGACCCGGGACTACCCCGGAAGCCCGGCACACATCAACCCATGATATTCTTGATGAGCCGATAGTCTCTATTATCTTCTTATTTGCCAGTTCTATTTGTTCCGCCAATTTCAAGTGCCTGTTTACCCGCTCTCCCGTATTAACATGATACAACATTAAAATTCTTCACAATCCTATGTACACTGCTAATCAGCAGGTACATCCAGTACTGCTATTCCATTAACCTCCAGCATCAGCTCATCCATAACCAGCCGTTTAATTTCCACCATAGTACTGGCCGGAGGATTTTTCCTGAAATATGCGTCACGGACTCTGGCGAAAACAGGACGATTGCCCATATCGGTAACGAAAACCGTGATCATCATTAAATCTTTCAGCCCCGACCCGCCCGCTTCCAGCATCGCCTTCAGGTTGTCAAGTGTCTGCCTTGCCTGGGATTCAAAGTCGTCTTTTCCCACCAAATTCCCCTGAGCGTCTAAAGCAACCTGGCCGGAAATAAACAGTAAATTTCCTTTTCTGGTACACTGCGCCCAGGTTCCGTCAGTACCGGCTATCTTTTCAGTACCGAGTATTCTATTTGCCTTCCCTTCGCTCATCGATATCCTCCTTACAAAGTAACTTCATAAAGTTACTTCTTGATACTCAGCCGCTTTGGGCTTTATACACCGGTTAACTTATCAACATCTTTACCGGAATTAATGAAATCTCTCTTGACACTCTCCATATGATTCCGTGCGGCCTTTTCAGCTAAAACAGGATCACCTTTTTTAATACATTTCAATATTTCCTGATGCTCATTCATACTGTGATTAAACCTGTTCGGCGCCGTAATCGTGTAATATCTGCAGAGATATATCTGCGAAAGCTGTTTTTCAATAACTCTTATAATTGTAGGTGAACCGGAACACAGGACAAGTGAATGATGAAATTTGCGGTCATACTTATAAAACTCTTCCGGATCGAAATTGACGGATAGAACGGATTTTGCATTTTCGAGAAGCTTTTCCATTTCATCCAACTGCTCTCCTGTTGTGTTTCGGGCAGCAAGCGAGGCTGCCAGTCCTTCCATGACTGCTTCTATGAGTAGAAGATCAACAATTCTATCACGGGTAAAGGACGCCACAAATGCTCCCCGGTGAGGCTTTATCTCGACCAGTCCCTCCTGTTCAAGTACAACAAAAGCTTCCCTGATCGGTGTACGGCTTACCCCTATCCGTTCACTGATCTCCTCTTCCCGTATCCGCTGCCCGGGTATATACTCCTTACTTAGAATGGCTTCCTGAATTATCTTTACAAGCTCTGCCCTCATAGTCCTCAGGATATCCGCCATATTACCCTCGATTTTTGTTAAATTGCTTATGTTTTTTTATAGGATTGGATTTTATATTATATACAATATACAACATATTACCTCTTCTATTCTATTTGTCAAATACAATTTTAAAAAAAAGATTAAATTTTTAAACTTTTATGAAGAAAAGG
>DAOVJS010000193.1 GCA_030673105.1 Spirochaetota bacterium | reverse complement strand
GAATTAGCTGAAAACAGTTAGAAAAATATGAGAATCCTCCTTATCATCCGGTATCCTAAAGGGACTTCCATTTGTCAACCCTTATCATCCGATATCCTAAAGGGACTTCCATTTGTCAACCCTTTCCATCCATCACAGTTTTCAACTTCTCATATTCGGCTCTATTCATATCCTTCAAAACCATAAGGCTGGTATTTGTTCCGGCCCTCATTGCAATGGGCACTCCGCCTCCATACTCTGCCCAATGCCCTGCCAACAAAAGATTCTTTATTGGTGTCCTGTAATGAGCTAATTTAGCCCTAATATTCTTATTAGTCGGGCTGGCACCCATAATACTTCCCTTTCTGTTTCCCGTATATCTCCAATAAGTTACGGGAGTTGCGATTTCCATTACTTCTATGTGCTTCCTCAAACCCGGAGCAAAAGTGTTTTCCACACGATCTATTAAAATATCCGCAAATTCCCTTTTCAAAATCCTATAGGCCTCACCCCTTTTGAGCCCTTCATCGGTTTTCCAATTGTCCTCATAATCCATATAGGCGGGGCAGTGAATTGTTATCATTCCTTTTCCTTTTGGCGCCAGTGAAGGATCACGAACCGACGGCGCAATTATGATCAACGAAGTCTTATGGGGATTTCCGCCGGAATGATCTTTTTGTGATACATCATCTCTTGTAAGACAAAGAACCTCCTCATTGAACCCCAGAGAGGTTGTGTCACAATCCAATCCTATGAAGATGGAAAAATTTGAATAGTAAAGATCTGCGTCACGAAGTACTTTCCGTAATTGTTCGGGAATACGCTCCCCGGGAACCATTTCGTCATATAACGTCTGGACATCGCAGGCCGCCAGTACATATCGAGAATTAATTGAATTCCCTTTTTCCAACAACACGCCAATGGCGTTATCCCTGTCGTTCAACAACACCTTTTTCACCAGATGATTCAAAAATATCTTTGAGCCGGCAGATTCGATGTTTTTGCAAAGCCACGAGATAAAAGCCTGACTTCCTCCTTTGGGAGGAGCCCGGAAGTCTTCTGTAAAAACCCAGCCAATAGGCATCACAACGGACATGAAGGTCTCTTCGCTGCAAAACAGGTTTTGGATACCCCGGCTGTTAAAATAACGTTTCAAACCTTTTTCAGTTGAAATCCTTAAGTGTTTCCAAACAGGCAATACCCAGTGTAACATCTTTAGACCATACACGACTTTTTCGAAAAGAGACATGGTTTCCATTGCCCGCATTTTATCGTTCATAACTTTCAGACGAGCTCCGAGCACCTCAATATCCTTGAAGAATCTCGTAATACTATTTGCATCATCAGGAAAATCTTCAATTAGCTGATCTCTCAGCTTCAGCGGGTTTGTGGTTAAGAGATAATCGAATGAATCACCTTTATAACGGCGTAAGCGGGTAAGAGGCTTGCATTTCGGAAAATCGTCCCCCAGATAATGCAAAAGTCTATAGACGAATCCACCAGGTTGACATTGATTTAACCATTGAATAGCAGTGTCGAAAATAAAGCCATTACGCTTAAAGCCGGACAAATAACCACCGGCACGGGGTTGAGTTTCAAAAATGGCTGTATCGAGCCCGGCTTTGGAAAGTATTGCCGCTGCGGTAAGTCCGGCTATTCCGGAACCGATTACAACCACATCACAACTGAACGGCACCTGATTGCCTTGAACCCGGGACGCTTCACGTCCGCTGAGAAACCTCCGGGTACCTCTATCATACAGAACATCATCTTTGCTCACCGTTGCGGGCCTCTGTTTTAATTCATTCTTTACAGACTACCAAAACCATCCCGGGACTGCCCCCTGTCAACGACGACAAATCCCAATCACCGTAGAATTTGTCCGCAATCTTACAAACGAGCCGCCTTTTAAAGAACAAGAAATTATAATAGCAGAACTTAAAATATTACAACTATTTTTTCTACCATTTAACAATAACCTTTCCTATATTATGTATATTACCCTCGACTGTTCAGATAAATATTCCTTTAAACTACGGTAGATTAATTTTATGGATTTAAACAGGCTTTTAAAGAAATTACCGCATAAATTTCCTATGCTTATACTGGATGAAGTACTTGAGGCAGATAATAAAATGGCATTGACCAGGAGTATCATAAAAACCAGCAATCCTTTTATCAAAAAAGACAACACCCTGTCTGAATTCGCATTTATCGAACTGATGGCCCAGACAGTAGCAGTACAGGTCGGGTTTGTTTACGATAGTTCGGATCAAAAAGCCCCTTCTGTGGGATTCTTACTGGGATTAAAACCCTTTGAATGCCATTCACAGCTCACCCTTAATGATGAGGTTGTTGTTACCGCTTTTCTGGAGCACAGTCTTGATAATTTTAAGATTTTTCGATGCACAGTAAAAAAAGAAGAAAAAGTCATTGCCATGGGAGTTTTAAAAATTTATGAACAGCACTGATACCTTTAAATTATGTGATGTTTCTAAAATATTTGACAATGGCTATTCTGAAAAAACCGCGTTCTGTGACCTTGTACGTGGTAATACAATCAGTTATGGTGAAGCCTGCAGCCTGGTCACTAAAACTGCATTAAAAATAAAGAACAGCCTGGAAGGTGCCGGAAATAACATACTTCTGTTTCTTGGGAGCGGTTTATCCTTTGTTATTGGATTTTATGGAATCCTCCTGTCCGGCAATGTCCCAATACTGGTTAATAACAAACTGAAAGGCGAGCTGGGGCGCCTGCAAAATTTATACGGCTGTGTAATAACAGATGAAACAAACTGTATAAACCTCAAAAGTTTTACGGACACTGAAAACAAGAAGATATTAATGATAGACCTGAAACCCGGCAACAGTACTGATAATTTAGATTTCCCGGGTATCGTGAATGCCGGAGACAGGATGCTTTATTTATTTACCTCCGGATCAACAGGCGCCCCTAAAATAGTAAAAAAAACCTGGTCAAATATCATGACAGAGATCTATTTCCTCAAAGACCTCCTCGGCATTTCAGAAGAGGATACTTTTTTGCCGCTTGTTCCCACCTTTCACATTTACGGGCTGCTATTCTCCATCATTCTGCCGCTGTTCACAGGGGCTAAAACAAGAATCGATATACCTTTTTCACCCTTAAATATTCTTGAAGACGGTATACGTAAAGACGCGACCATCATCATAGGCAATCCGGCCCTTTATTCCGCAGTCTCGGGTTTTATTGATCGTTATAAAAAAAATGAATTTGCTAATGTGAAATACTGTATATCATCCACCATGGCCCTGGACAACAGGGTTGCTGTCCAGTTTTACAGGCTTCTGGGTATAAAAATACTTGAAATATACGGATCGACCGAAACAGGAGGGATAGCTTACAGAAATCCTTTTCATAACAGGTACTGGAAGTTTTTCCCATATGTTCATAGGAGAAGCGGCTCTGAGACCAGCGAACTGGAGGTTGCTTCCCCCGCTGTTTCATTAACCTCCAGCGACAGTAAAAATGGGAAAGAGAAGAACTGGTATTCGACCGGTGATGCTGTTGAAGTGACTAACGGAAAGGATGAATTTGTACTGATTGGGAGAATAAATCAGATAATTAAGACAGGGGGCAACAGGGTCTCCGCTGTTGAAGTTGAAAATGTTATAAAGGAATGCTCAGTTGTACAAAACGCTGTGGTCAAAGGCGTTCCCTCTATAACTTTGCGTGGTGAATCAATTGTCGCGTATGTTGTTCCGGCAGATAAGGAACGCAAAAATATTGCACTACAGGTTAAAGAGTACTGTCATACAAAGCTGCCCGGGTTTAAAATCCCCAGGGCCTTTATCATTCTTGAAAGTCTGCCTGTCGGAGCGAATGGTAAAATTCTGTACAGCAAACTACCGGAAGTTAAGGTTTGACAAGGCTAAATAGGGCTAATGAGAATCTATGATTAATAAACCCATATAGAATAGAAGAGGTTTCGTTTAAACAGCAAGGACGGCTATCATGAAAAAAATATTTTATGAAGAAAGTGTTGAATTGACTGTTCTCTTTAATGAAGTTGACGCAATGAATGTAGTCTGGCATGGAAACTATTTCAGGTATTTTGAAGCCGCGAGAAGCCGGCTCTGTGCGAAACATAACATCGATATTAAAGATTTTATAGAAGCCGGAATATACGCGCCCGTTGCCAGAAGTGAGTGCAAATATAAAATGCCCCTGTTCTATAATGACAGCATTATTGTTAAAGCTGTCTGTTATTTTCAGACCGATCCGAAACTGGTAATAAATTACAAAATATTTAATAAAAAGAGCAGTATGTGTACAACGACCGGAAGGACCGAGCAACTATATTTAGACACTGATTTTAACCTGTTATTGGAGCAACCCCGGTTGGTAAGGTCCTTCTTTGAAAAAATGCAGAATGATATCGGCCTGGTAG
>DAOVJS010000016.1 GCA_030673105.1 Spirochaetota bacterium | reverse complement strand
TCACCTGCAAATAGTACTTTAATTTTTTTTGCCATTTGAACTCTCCTTATCATTATCTTTGTAGTTTTTTCAGCATATATTTATTAATTCATGATGTCAACAATAAAATGGCTCTTTAGGTAAAGAATCCTTTTTAATTTATAGCATCAAATGTATAATCTGTATATAAGAGGTTGTGAGACAACCTCTATTATAGGGTGATTATTACAGCAATAATCCGGAGATAGCATCAGAAAACACCCGGCACTTTGTTAACAGGACATGGAATAATGGATAAGGGAACTGTTTTTAATATACAGAGATACAGTCTGCACGACGGCCCGGGGATAAGGACAGTGATATTCTTCAAAGGCTGCCCGCTGAATTGTGAATGGTGCAGCAATCCGGAATCAATTGATATAAAGCCTCATCTTACTTTTACCCCTGAAAAATGTCTGGGGTGCGGGCGGTGTATAGCCGCCTGTCCTGCAGGGGCAAGAAGCGCGGAAAGCTATAACAGCGACAGGTGTTTATTGTGTGGAGAGTGTGTGGAAGCCTGTCCTTCGGAAGCGCTCGAAATGCTCGGGAAAGTGATGTCGGTCTCCGAATTATTGGAAGAGGTTGAAAAAGACCGGATGTTTTATGAATCTTCCGGCGGAGGGGTTACTATTTCCGGAGGAGAGGCTCTTGTACAGTGGAAGTTTGCGGTGAATTTGATGAGAGAGCTGCATAAACGATATCTGGATGTTGTGCTTGAAACAACCGGTTTCGCACCGTGGGAAACGGTTAAAAGGGTTATCAAAGAATGTGACCTGGTCCTCTATGACCTCAAGCACATGGACTCAGAGATTCACAGGAAGTACACCGGAGTCCCGAATGAGTTGATTCTGCGAAACGCGTTAAAAATTGCTGAGACAGAGAAGAATATGATATTCCGGGTCCCCCTGATCGGCGGCATAAATACAGATGAGGATAATGTTTCAGCGATTGCCAGGTTTTCGTTGAAAGCGGGCGTGAAGGTCGTGCATCTTCTGCCGTATCACCGTTTTGGAGAATCAAAGTATAAAAAATTAAAAAAGGAATATTCCTGCGGGGCATTTACCCCTGATGATAAGATGATAAACGATTTAAAAGGAATACTGGAATCCTTTGATATCGATGTCAGGATCGGCGGCTGAAATATTCTGGTTTATCACGAAAATAGATGCTATTTTATTTAATGAAAGCCCCAACATATAGGCATAATGTGGGAAAAGATATTATATTATTTGTATATGATTAGTATTGTTTTTATAGAAATTGCTATGTATAATATACTACATAACACTCGGGGGATATATGCATTTAGCAGTCGCTGAGGATAAATTAAAAACTCTTGATGTACCAATTGATTCAGAACATGTTCTTAATCAGGGTATGGAGGAGTATGAACGCGGTCAAAGGCTGCGGAAGCGTGTTATTTCAGTTAATCCTTATATCTGTATTGAGCGGGCACGGATTGTGACCGGTGCGCATAAGGAAACCGCGGGTGAGCATATACTTGTTCAGCGCGCGCGGATATTTGACAGGATTATGAGCGGAATAAGCGTCTATATCCTGGATGATGAGCTTATTGCCGGTCATCAGGCAGGAAAACAGAGGAGCGCTCCACTGTTCCCCGAATTCGCTGTTGAATGGGTAAACCAGGAGATAGACACTTTTGAGACCCGCGGGCAGGACAGATTTATAGTGCCTGAGGAGGTTAAACAGGAGTTCAGGGAGGAAATTTATCCTTACTGGAAAGGCAGGACCTTGAGTGACCGCCTTTATTCCTATCTCACAGAAGAGATAAGGCTCCAGCGTTTTGTGGCTACGGTTTTCAGTGTCGGTTTACATGAAGACGGAGGGCTGGGGCACGTGGCCCTGGATTATGAGAAAGTACTGAAGCTGGGACTTGAAGGCATAAAATCCGGGATCTCTGAAAAGCTGGACCGGCTGAAAATATGGAAAACAGAGGACTATAAGAAAAAGCTGTTTTACGAATCCTGTATTATGATGTGTGATTCTGTTATTGCCTTCAGCCATCGTTATGCGGCAAGGGCCAGGGAGATGGCTGGGGCGGAAAGCGACCAGATAAGGAAACAGGAGCTTTTACAGATCGCGGAGAACTGCGAATGGGTCCCCATGAATCCTGCCAGGACCTTTTACGAAGCGCTGCAGTCGTTCTGGTTTCTCCAGCTTGTACCCCAGATCAATGACAACGGAGTCTCAATATCTCCGGGACGGTTTGACCAGTACATGTATCCCTATTACGTTTCCGATATTTTGAATAAGCGCATGACAAGGGGAAAGGCCCAGGAACTGCTCGAAGCGTTATGGGTCAAGTTTACCGAACCTATCAAAGTCTACAGGGCGGCGGATGCTGCCTTTCATGCCGGCTACCCCATGGGGCAGAACCTCTGCATAAGCGGGGTGAGGCCTGACGGTCTTGACGCTACAAATGATCTGAGCTACCGCTGTCTGGAGGCGCATTCCCACATGCTCCTCATGCAGCCCAATTTTTCGGCTAGGGTCCATCACACCACTCCACACGAATTTTTAATGAGGGTCTGTGAGGCGATAAAGCTGGGTAACGGCATGCCGCAGATAACGAATGATGAGGTATTTGTTACCGCATTAACAAATATAGGTGTACCGCTAAAAGAGGCAAGAAACTATGTCCCGGTGGGATGCGTCGAGAATGCTCCTGTCAATACATGGGGGAGGTGTAACGGCGGTTATACCAATTTAACAAAGGTGGTGGAGTTCGCGCTTAGCAACGGTGTATGCAGGATTACAGGAAAGCAGGTCGGGCCCAGGACCGGCGATCCGAAGAGTTTTAAAACCTTCGACGATGTTCTCACGGCTTATAAAAAACAGATGGAATATACAATAAAAACGCTCGCTACCTGGGACAATCTGATTGATATGACCCACGCTCAGTTGATGCCGACCCCTTTTACATCGATTATGGTGGGGGATTGTATTGAGAAAGGAAAGGATGTAACGGAAGGAGGCGCCCGTTTTAACTGGACAGGACCTCTAGGCGTGGGAATCGCGAATGTCGGCGACTCCTTACTGGCCGTAAAAAAGATGGTGTTCGATGATAAAGTTATTTCCATGGATGAATTACTTGACCTGCTTGATTCCGATTTCAAAGGCAGGGAGGACATGCGGCAGCTATTAATCAATAAGGTCCCGAAATACGGCAATGATATTCCTGAAGCGGATTTAATGGTAAAATTAGCGACAGATATTTTCTTTGACACGCTGGAAGGGTATGAGACCTACCGAGGCGGCCCTTTTGTCGGTTCGCTCCTGCCCGTCGCTTCATACGTGGCGTTCGGCATGTCCACAGGGGCAACGCCGGACGGAAGGTACGCCGGGGAACGTCTTGCCGATGGAATATCTCCCACTGCCGGTATGGACCTTAAGGGCCCTACTGCCGTGTTCAGATCTGTGTGTACAATTGATCACAGGCGGTGCCCGAACGGGGTGATTTTCAACCAGAAGATCAATCCGGGCATGCTGACGACGCGGGAAGGCATGAAAAAATTTGTAGAACTTATCCGGACATATATTAACCTGGGGGGAGGGCACATACAGTTCAATATTGTATCAGCGGATGTTCTGAAGGACGCGCAGAAACATCCGGAGCAGCACAGGGGCCTTGTCGTGCGGGTAGCAGGCTACAGCGCCTTCTTCAATGAAATTCATAAAGATGTTCAGGACTCTATCATCGCGAGAACGGAACAGATGCTGTAATTTTAGCTGTTTCAGGTAATATTTAAACGGCAGGGTGAGCTTTGTAGTTTTCAAACTCGTTCAGTTAACTTTATTATTTTCGTCTAGTTCTGTCAGTTTTTTGTTTTCAACCTCGTTCAGCTGCCTGGAAGTAACTATAATTTAACTATTTTTCCTTTTTTCAACCCTTTATCATCTTTGAACCCTCTGCCGGTTAAACAACAGGGTAAATACCTGTGCCTTTGTTAGTAAAAATTATAAAAAAGTGTTTCAAAGTTGTAGAATATTTTTTGAAAATAGAATATGATAATAGCTGTATTTTGTGAGGGTAGAGTGACTGAGGTGAAAATTCAAAAGGATATAGATAAACTCTTCGAGCATACGACGGAGATAGTCGAAGGCGAAGAGAACAAGCGCCGGAAGCAGATGTGGCCGGCGGATTTCAAGCCGGCGGCGTATGAGCCGGGGCTGATCCCTCCCCTGGACCCGAAAAAGCGGGTGGAAAAGCGGCCGCCACTCACTGCAGACTGGGACAGGCTGCAGTGGTCCAGGCTGCTCGGTTTTGACATCCAGCAGTATTACACCGATCCGCTATATTACCTGAGATGGACACTGGAGATCAATGTATACCGGTTCCGCCACTTTCCGGATGATACCCCCCTCACCTATACAATTCCCATCTTTCTCAGCGTTGCTATGGAACCAAACCTATTCGGCGTGCCGATTCTCTATTCCTCAGATCATGAGCCGCTCTTCACCAGCAAAGGTGCGGTCGTAAAACAGCAGAGTGATATCGCGAAGTTGGATGTTCCTGATTTCTACGAAAGCGGATTGATGCCACTTGCTCACAGGTTTTATGAGACGATACGGAGCGTGAGCCCTGCGGAGTACCAGGTTGAGTTCCCCGTATGGCTCAGAGGGCCGTTCGGTGTGGCATGCGGAATACGGAGCATGGAACAGCTGCTCATAGACACGATGACCGACCCTCATCTGGTACACAGTCTCATGCGCCTGATCGTGGTATCGAGAAAGGAATTTTCCCGACAGCGAAGGAAGTTTATGGGTTCTGGTGAGGTTGAGCACGGATGTGCAGAAAACTCCATGGCGAACGACGAAGTAAGCGTGCCTATTGTTTCTCCCCGTCTGTGCGATGAGTTCATCTTTCCATACGAAAAGGAGCTCGCAGATTTCTACGGCGGCATCCACTGGTGGCACAGCTGTGGTAACAAGACCCCGCTCATTTCTTCTATTAAGAGGGCGTTCTCCAGTGTAGAGTTCATCGATTTTGCCATATGGTCAGATGATTTGATGCAAGCTGTCAGGGTGCTGGATGGAGCAATTCCCTTTCACGTTCGACCCCATTCACGGGATATTGCAGAGCGAAGCGAGGAAATAATACGGAACAGTCTCGAGGGTATCATGTGTATCTGCCGGGGGAAAAATTTTGCCCTGAGAGTGGATGGATTTCAGCCTGACAACCCGACCGAAAACGATGTAATGGCCATGCGCCGTTACCTGTATCTGGCTCGAAAGGTCGGTGAAGAAAATCTATATTTTTAAAGCCGGTAAACCCGGATGTCGGGATGATTCTATCCGCTGTGCCTGCATGGCCGATGAAGTTCAGATTCTTTTTCACAATATGTTTTATCTTTTTCTGAGCCGGTGAGACTGGTAGAACGATGTTTCAAAATACAGTGTGTAGGGGAATTACAATAGAATAGAAAAGAGGAGTGTTTCAGCTATGGTAAACGAAAATTCCGGACGATATCGATTGCCCGGTATCGAAGATAAAGTAGCAGCTGTCACTGGAGGGGCGAGTGGAATCGGGCGAGTAATATCAAGGACCCTTGGTATGCTGGGTGCAAAAATTGCTGTTATGGATATTGATGAAGAAAATGGGGAAAAAATGATAGAGGAGTTAATGAGCAGGGGGAATGAAGCTCTTTTTTGTAAGGGCGATGTAAGCAGTGAACCTGAGATTAACAGATGCATGAATACAATCAATACTCATTTTGGAGGCATTGACATACTTGTCAATAATGCTGGTATTGCCCGTAAGACTTCGCTGAAAGAATTAACCTTAAAACAGTGGAAGAAAATAATAGAGGTAAACCTTACCGGGGCATATATATGCTCAAAGGCTGCTCTTCAGTACATTTTAAACCGGGGGGGAGGTACAATCATAATGATTTCATCGGGATCCGCAATTACGGGAACCGGCGGCTCAGTGAGTTATGCTGCTTCAAAGGGTGGGATAAATAGCCTTGTCCGGGCCTTGTCCCGTGAATTAGCTCCGGAAGGCATCAGGGTCAACGGTGTTGCCCCGCGTTCAATTAAAAGTGAATTACTGGATAGAATATTTTCGAAGGAGTATCTTTCACAAATGGTAAAAGAAATTCCCCTCAGAAGGATGGGAACATATGAAGATATTGCTAATGTAGTAGCTTTTCTTGCAAGCGACCTTTCATCCTTTATTACCGGTGAAATAATTCTTGTTGATGGCGGCCGCACTTTTGGCGCTTTGTAATTAACAAAAAAAGGAATTTCGGAAAATAATTCTTGTGTAAAAAAACTTAATGCTGTACAATGCTATGATGTTTTACGGGATATAAGTTCCTTTATCTCTTATGTTATTAAAAAAAAGATACTACGAAATGATAGAGAAAAATTACGTCATCGGTGTTGACTGCAGTACTACTGCGGCAAAGGCAATTGTATGGGATAAAAAGGGAAATAGTGTTGTAGAAGCAAGAGAAGATATACCTCTTCTTACACCTCATCCTGATTGGGTTGAACAGAGGGCCGAGGATTGGTGGGATGCTACAGCGAAGTCCATCCGTTCTGCTGTTCAGCAGGTCAATCCACAAAGAATTGCTGCAATTGGAATCACACATCAAAGAGAAAGCTTTGTCCCGATTAACAGGGATTTGAAACCTGTGAGGAATGGGATTTTATGGACAGACACCCGTTCTACAGCTCAGGTGGAGCAGTTAAGACGCAAATGGGGAAAGAAGATCCATAAAATCACAGGCCGCTTTCCTAATTTATACGCCTCCAATGTAAAAATCATGTGGATGAAGGAAAACGAGCCCACTCTTTTTCAGAGTGTGTATAAGTATCTCGATGTTGCAGCCTATCTTAACTTGAAGCTCACCGGACGGTTTATCACAACCTGGCCCTCAGCCTGCCCAATGGGGATTGTTGATATATCAAAGCTATGCTGGAGCAGGGAAATTCTGGACCTGCTGGATGTGAAGGAGGAGCAGTTCTGTGAACTAACCGCACCGGGAAGTATTGTCGGAACCCTCAACAAAGAAACAGCCTCTCTGCTGGGACTGCCCGGGGGAGTTCCTGTTGTTGGAGGAGGGGGTGACGGTCAATGTGCAGCTCTGGGTGCTGGAGTGATAGAGGAAGGCCGTGCGTCTCTCAATTTAGGGACCGCTGTAGTATCGGAACTCTATTCGCAAGAGTACACTCCGGGGGAACCCTACCGGTCAATGTGCGGATGTGTGCCTAAAACATACATAAACGAAACACTTATTGCAGCCGGGGTGTTTACGATAAACTGGTTTATTGAAGAGTTCGGCGATGATATTCAAAAAGTTAGTAAAGAGAACAATATCGTTCCCGAACAGATTTTCGAAATTATGGCATCAGAGATAGGGCCCGGTAAACCCAGATTATTGATGATCCCGTACTGGAAGGCTGCTTCAGCACCATTCTGGGACCCTTTTGCGAAGGGAGTTGTTATCGGGTGGAGTGAGAATATAAAAAAGGCCCATTTTTACCGCAGTATATTGGAAGGTATAATTTTTGAGCAAAAATTTCTCTATGATGAAACCCAGAAGTATCTCAATGAAAAGATAGAAGAAATTGTGCTCCTGGGCGGAGGAGCCAGGAGTCCGTTGTGGAGACAGATAGTTGCAGATATAGTCGGAATTCCTGTTTTGATACCCACGACACTTGAATCCACCTGTTTGGGTGCGGCGATGCTTGCGGCTTCTGCTGTGGGAATATATCCGGGTGTGTCTGAAGCCTCAAAAAATATGAGTGCGGTAAAGGATAAGTACACCCCGGTGAAAAAAAATAGAGACTTTTATCTTAAGATCTATGAAGAAGTATATAGATCTCTATTTCGGACGATTCAGGACCTGGTCGATAAGTTTACAAAAATCACCCTGTTTGAAAATCATATTGATTATTAATACAGAGAGTATTTTTACATAATAAATATTGATTTTTTATTGAGTAAAGTGTAGGATATCACCATCTACATACGTAGAAAAGTAGTGTCTCACAGAAGATTATCAAGGAGAGGGAGGTGATATAAGAATAGATTGTTAGATTTAAAAAATAAAAATAGGAGGAGGAAAGTATGAAGAAGAAATTGTTTTTAATTTGTTTCATTATCGGTGCCTTCTTTATTGCCGGATTCGCAACAGCATCCCAAAAGGAGGTAAAAGAAGAGGCGTATTTGGAAGCGGCCAGGGAAATTGCTGAACAGATCGGGACCGACACGGTACTCACCCAGGAACAGCTGCTTGAGGAGCTGGAATGGTTCGCGAAAGCCGCGGAACCTTACAGGGGTGAGGAGATAATGGCATGCTATGAAGCTGTGCCTCTCACGATGTGGGAAGATGAACACCTGACTCCGATGTTTGAGAAACTCACAGGAATCAAGGTGGCCATCGAGGGGATTGCAGGTGACGAGACGATGAGGAAGATGAGAATGGAGGCCGAGACAAAGGCGGGAGCATATGACCTCATCAATATCGATCAGGATATGGTAGGCTTTTTCACCTTTGTTGGCGGTGCTACAGATTTAACCGATCTTATGGAGGATAATCCCGAGCTCAACGGCCCATATCTCGACCTGGATGATTACACCAGTGATAAGATATGCAGAAGCGCGTTAGACGGGCATCTGTTTATCCTCTGCGACTATCAGAAGCCAACCGGAACCGTGTATCGAAAAGACTGGTTTACTGATCCAAAATACAAAAGAGAGTTCAAGGCGAAATACGGGTATGAACTGAAGACGCCAATAGAGTGGTTCCTTACTGCGATGAAGACAAAAAATATCAAAGATGACTGGACTATCGAAAAGAGCCTCGATGTAGCAGAGTTTTTTACCCGCCCTGACGAAGACATGTGGGGCGTCATAGTCGGCATGAAATCCGGCTGGCATCTCGCCTGGTTTTTCAACGATGTACTGGAGCAGAACTTCGGTATCGGTTCCAAAGCTATAGGTCCGCCGCTTACCACTCTTCCGCCTCACTGCAGGCCGTGGAGCCAGGTATACGGAGTAAAATATGCTGACGACGACCAGACAATCCTTGGAGCTTCGAAGAGCCGCGGGGGACGGTTGAATGATAAGCAGGGAGTAGCGGCTTTTAAGTATCTGCATTACGATTTGCCGAAATATGCACCTGCTGATAAAATTAAAGAGATCGATTCTGTTGAAGCGTATGTAGCCTTTGGTATAGAAGGTAAATATGCCTTTAATTTACAGCATCTCTGCTTTGTTCCTACCTACAATGGTCCTGATTCAAAGATCAAAGGAAAGTATGAGATGGCACCAGTTCCTGTTTCGGAAAAATATTTTGAATATGGAATGGTGAGGGGCTACTGGGATGCTGAAGGCTGGGCAATTTCCGAAGGGAGCAAGCATAAAGAGGCATCCTGGCTCTTCGCACAGTTCTTTACTTCCAAGTCGGTTTCTGTATACAAGAACCTGGCGGGTATAATGCCCATCAGATATTCCACCATCAATTCACCTCAGATGGGCGCTCATGATGAGGAATGGGGTGGACTTATAACCCTCATGCAGAACCCGGATTTTGTAAACTACTGCTCAGGAACAGATGAATTATGGCCTGGTTTTCCTGACACCAATGAGCCGATTGCTACAGCAGTAGCAGAAGCATTGGGGAAAGGAATGACCCCGCAGCAAATGGCAGACCTGGTGGCGGAAAGACTCGACCGTTTTCTCCTGGAGAAAGGGTACATCAAGGAGTGACATTTGTTAGAGGTTTACTTGAAGATATAAATTCTATGTGCATTTTTCCTGATGTGTTAAAATGCATGAGGTAATTAAAGGCGGGTGGTAGATCTTTTCAGGTACCGCCTGCCTTTAAGATATATTAAAATAGTTGTCAAGAATGTAGAAATATTGTTATAACATTATAAAAACGAGAGAATAATTTAAATGGAGTAAACTTCATGTCAGATAAAAGATACCTGTTGATATTTCCTGCAATCATATTACTTATTTTCAACTCATTTTTTCCCATTTTTGTGGTGATCAATTATTCATTCACCAAGCCTTTTTCATCGGATCCTGAATTTGTTGGAGTGGAAAATTATATCGATGTCCTGCATTCGCAGGAATGGTGGGATGCGTTTAAAAGGAATGCAATATTTACAGGGATAATCCTCGCAATAGAGATACCGATAGGACTGTTGTTTGCACTCCTCATCCGGGGGAAAGGGAAACTAATCGGTATAGTGTCAACTGTAGTTATCCTTCCAAGCTTGATTCCATTTGTATCAGTTGGTATTCTGTGGCGGTTACTGACACGTACCGGAGGACCTGTACCTTTGTTGTTTAATTTTTTTGGGATGCATTACACATTGATGACTCCACAGTCTGCATTCTGGACTCTTGTGGTTATGGACGCATGGCACTGGATTTCTCTCGTATTCTTACTCCTGTCGGCAAGCCTGGTTACGATTCCCGATGTGTATTACACAGCAGCGAAAATTGACGGCTCAACAAAATGGCAGACTTTTCGCTATATAACATTGCCGGGCATTAAATATTCGCTCATTATGGTGTTATTACTAAGAATCATCGATTCATTTAAGTTATACGATGAAAACTTCATACTCACAGGTGGAGGTCCCGGAAGGTCCACTGAGCTCCTGAGTTTCTTTCTTATAAAAAAGGGAATTAGAGAATGGGTTGGTGGATTCTCAGCTGCTGCATCTATAATCTATCTCTTTACTGTCATTCTCCTGTGCTATCTTATCATATCAATCCTGACGAAAGGAAAGGGTATGTTAGAACGGTAAGTGGGACTGAAAATTCTTATTATATTGTAGGAGTGAATATGAGTCGAAAAGAAACAAAAAAATTAGCGGGGAAAGTTATAAAAGTAATTTTTTATTTAGCAGTTCTTTTTATATTTCTATTTCCAATTTATTTCATGGCAATCACGGCAGTTAAGACGAGATCAGAAATAGAAACGGAAACGACATTTTTTCCACATAAATTGAATTTAAAGAATTTTGTTGAAATGACCAAAGGGCCCTGGAAGAGAGCAATAATCAACTCTCTTGTTGTATGTATTACCAGTGTGGCGCTCTGTGTCCCTGTTTCTTTTCTGGCGGCCTACGCGTTTTCCAGGAGTCCCTTTATGGGGGATATCCATCTCTACTTCTGGCTCATCACAAACCGGATGGCTCCTGCCGCATGTTTTATTCTCCCATTCTGGGCAATTTATACCAATATTGGTCTGTTTGATACAAAGCTGGGCCTTTTGTTTACCTATACACTGTTCAACCTGCCTCTTGCAATCTGGATATGGATGAGTTTTATGGAGGCAGTACCCAAGGAAATTGATGATGCTGCATTTCTGGATGGGTTCAATGTCTGGCGTTTTTTCGGAAGGGTATTCATACCGGTTATGAAACCGGGGATAATCACTGTTGCGGTTTTCATTTGGATGTTTTCATGGACTGAGATGATGTTTGCTGTAAACCTAACTGCTGTTGCGGCGAAAACTCTTCCTGCGCAGCTGACCGTTACGGTTATGAGATTGGGCTACGGGGTTGACTGGGGAATGGCCGCGGCAGGCGGTACAATATCGATTATTCCTGGAATTATACTGGTTATTTTTACTAAACAGTACCTTACACGAGGTTTTGTGCCCCTGAGAAGGCTGTAATATTTTTAATGAGGAGGAATTAATAGATGTTAGAATGGGTCCATGCACAATGGCAGGCATTTTTGGGAATAGGGATTTTATTCATTTGTATACCAATTATCGCGTTTATAGATGTAAGATGGAAGCTGGTACCCAGAAACGGGCTCCTGCACATGACAACAACACTTGGAGTAAGATACTTTATTGGAATGATGGCGTTCATCATTATAAATATCTTATCTCTGCTCATAATTCCATCTTTTCCAATCGCTGTACCCTTTACAGTATCAGTTATACTATTATTTGCAATAATGATATGGGGATGATCCAATGGCAACACTTAGACTTGAAGGTATAGAGAAATCATTTTCAGGAAATAAGGTTCTCAACGATATTTCAATAGAAATCGAGGAAGAAACTTTTACAGTAATCCTGGGTCCAGCAGGAGCAGGGAAGACAACTCTTCTAAAAATAATATCGGGGACCTTGAAGCCCGACAAAGGCAAGATCTATCTGGGAGACAGGGATATAACTGCTGTCCGTCCAAGGGACAGGAGAATTGCAATGATCTCACAGGAATACAATCTTTATCCAAACTTAACTGCTTACGAGAATATAGCATCTCCGCTTCGTGCTGAAAAAGCACCGGGTTCAGAAGTTGATAAAAAAGTAAAGAAACAGGCGGATATTTTAGGTATCAGTGATTTATTGGATAAAAAACCTCATGAACTGAGTGGAGGACAATGCCAGCGCGTTGCATTGGGAAGGGCCTTAATCAAAGATGCTGATATTTACCTTCTTGATGAACCGCTTACGGGTCTGGACTATAAGTTGAGAGAAGGTATGACCCATGAACTAAAAGAAATTTTGAGTGCTGAACATTTAAAAAAAGTTGTACTCTTATATGCCGCACCTAATTATGAAGAAGCAATATCAATGAGCGAGAAAACCATCCTTCTTATTAATGGTAATATTCTCTGGCAGGGTGATACTATAGACGCGTATCATACTCCTCCTAATATTGATTTTGCGAAGAATTTTTATTCTCCACCAATGAATCTTTTTGACTGTAAATTAAAAGAAAAAGATGGAGAACTCTCTTTATACGTCTCCGATGAGATTAATTTAAAAGCAAATCTATTAAAAAAAGAGCTTGTGGAAAATGAGTATGTATTGGGATTAAAGACTTACACCTTCCATTTTGAGCAAAAAGAGGAAGGTCTCATGGCTATTACATTTAATTTAACCCTGGCAGATGTCACTCCAGCCGGGACGGTGCTGCATTTAGAATATAAGGGAAAGCCAATGTCCGGGTTCTTTCATTATCCTAAAGATTTTAAACGGGGGCCCATTAAACTTTTCGTCCGGCCCCAGGATTTTTTTATATTTGGAAAAGAAAACGGAAAACTACTTATGAAATACAGGGGTGTTCAGTAATGTCAAGTATTGAACTGAAAAATGTCAGCTGTTCATATGATGGTGGAAAAACCTACGCTCTGAAGAATATCGATATGTCTATGGATAAAGAGGGGAGATACTCTTTACTTGGGCCTTCAGGCTGTGGAAAAACAACTCTTTTAAAAATAATCGCAGGAATTCTTGAATATGAGGGAGAAGTCTTTTTTAACGGCGAGAATATGAGGGATGTTCCTATTGAGGAGAGGGATATCGCGATGGTATTTCAATCCCCTGTAGTGTATCCTATGACCGTGTATGACAATCTCATATTTCCTATCAGAAGAAAAAATAGCTCCATGAAAGAAAAAGAAAAAAAGGTTCAGGAAATAGCCGATCTGCTCGGATTGGGGTCAATATTGAAAGCTCAGGCTCATAAACTTGGCCCTGCTGAAATGCAGACAGTCGCCCTTGGGAGGTCCCTGATCAAAGATGCAAAAATACTATTACTGGATGAACCACTGACAAGTATTGAGGCTGAGAAACGGCTTATTTTGAGGACCAAAATAAAGAGGATCCAGGAAGAAGAGCAAAAAATATTTATCTACGTTACTCATGATCAAACAGAAGCATTAACATTGTCCGATAAAATTGCCGTTATGGACGATGGCAGAATTGTTCAATTTGATACAAAGGAACGTATCTATGATCGACCTGCCCATCTGTTTGTAGGGTATTTTATGGGCTCACCGGGTATGAACATCCTTGAAGGAAAAGTTAAAGCCGGGAGAATGCACTTTCGAGATTTTGAGCTTCCTATTCCTCCGGAATATAAGGAGTATCTTGCAAAACACGGCGAGTTTAAACTGGGAATGAGGCCTGAGAACTTTATTTTCAGCAAAACTGAGAAAAAGGATTTTTTCCTTTTTAATTGTATCGATATTCAGGAGAAGGGCGAAGGGGTGAGGGTTTTATACCTGAAATCGAAAGATGGATATAATGAGCTCAAAGCTGTGGGAACCTTTGCGGATATAAAAGCGGGAGAAAAGGTGTGGGTTCATTTCCCGATAGAGGAATTGAGAGTTTATGATAAAAAGAGTGAACAGATCGTTGCTTGAATGAGCCTTTATTATCTGCAGCACAATCCTCCACAATTGAATATAGGCAAGTAAACTTCCAAGCATCATGAGATTTAATTGCTCGCCTATGGTTTATACATAATTCTTTGTTTTATAGCAATAAATTATGGTACAAAAGCCCGAAACGGGAGGAAGACCATAATATTAATAGATAAAACCATATATAAAAAACATCCGGACTTAACCATGATAAAGAAAGTTTTTTTAAAACATGGGAGAAGAAAAGGCTATGCAAAAGATGAAAGCGGCGAAGTATTACGGAAGCAGTGATATTCGAGTGGAAGAAGTACCTGTGCCGGAAACCCGGAAAGGAGAGATGAAGTTCAAAGTAGAAGCCTGTGGTATTTGTGGAAGCGACATTACAAGATGGTATATGGATCCTGAAGCTCCTAAATATTTTGGCCATGAACCAGCAGGAACCGTTGTTGAGATTGGCGAGGGTGTTGAGAACGTGAATATCGGTGACCGGGTCTTTGTTCATCATCATGTGCCCTGTTTTGTCTGTCACTATTGTCAGCGCGGTAACTTCACGATGTGCGAAACTTTTAAGAACACGAATATACACCCTGCCGGCTTTGCTGAATACATCAGGGTGCCGGCGCTAAACCTGGAAAGGGATACCCTTAAACTCCCTGATAGTGTTACCTTTGAAGAAGCAACGATGATTGAACCGATTGGATGCTGTATCAAAGGATTAAAAAAGGCGAACCCCCGTCTGGGTGATACTGTTGCTGTTGTCGGGGCCGGATTTGCTGGCGCGGTACATATACAATTAGCCCGGATTTTTGGCGCTACAAAAATTATTGCTATCGATAGTGTAGAGTATCGATTAAAAAAAGCGCTTGAATTTGGGGCGGATGCTGCAATTAACTTCATACAGGACGATGTATTATCAGGTGTAAAGGACTTCAGTGACGGGAGGGGCGCGGATATCGTTATTGTCGCATCGGGAAGCTTTGAAGCTATAAAAGAGGGAGTCCAAATAGCTGCGAAAGGATCGACACTTTATCTCTTCGCACCGTTTCCGCCGGGATCTTCATTTCCGATCGATCTTAATCACTTCTTTTTTTCAGAGATTACCTTTGTAACCAGTTATTCTTCTACCCATCTCGATACCCATGCAGCACTCGAGCTTATCGCAAGTAAAAGAATCGATTCAAAAAACTTAATTACGCATCGATTCCCTCTGAATCAGATTAATGAGGCGATGCAATTGGCAATGAAGGCAAAAGAGTCACTGAAGGTGGTAGTTACTATGAGTGAGTAAAGGAGGAAAAATTGAAAGCAATATTATTGTATGAAAAAAGGGATGGCGCAACCGAGCTCCGGGATGTTCCTGAACCCAGGGCCGGGCCGGGAGATATAATTATTAAAGTGAAAGCGGCAGCTATTTGCGGTGCAGATATCGAGTTTTTTAGAGCGAGACTTACTTCAATATTGGAACCGCCCGTTATTTTAGGGCATGAATTCTGCGGGGTTGTAGAAGAAACAGGTGAAAAGGTAACTGGCTGGAAACCTGGTGACCGTGTTGTCAGCGAAAATACAGGGTTCGTCTGCGGGAAATGTTATTCATGCCTAACAGGGAAATATCTCCTCTGTCCGGAGAGAAAGGGGATAGGTTATTCAATGAACGGAGGTTTTTCCGAATATGTTCTTATTCCCGGACAAATACTGAATCGAATGCCGGACTGTTTGCATCCCTTGCCTGATAGTATTTCCTTTCAGGAAGGTGCCATAATGGAACCTTCAGTGAATGCGTATAAAGCTGTAATTCAGGAAGCTCTGTTAATGGCAGGTGATAATGTCGCGATATTTGGACCCGGGCCTATCGGATTATTTAGTTTACAGATGGCCAGGATAGGAGGCGCGAGTAAGGTGGCGCTTTTTGGAGTGGCAGGAGATGAAACCAGATTGGAAACTGGAAAGTCACTGGGAGCAGATCTGGTTTCTTTTGCCGACAAAGAAGCCCCGAATGATATTATTTTTTCTGCTATTTCGAAGGAAGGGGTGGATGTGGTTATAGATGCCGCAGGAGCGGAGAAAGTTATTGCTGATGCGGCAGATATAATTCGACCGGGAGGTAGAATCGTCAGGGTAGCGTGGGGAAATGAACCCCAGAATATAGATCTTGATCCTCTCGTAAGAAAGGCAGTCATCTTTAAAGGACATTTTGGGTATGATTATATTTCGTGGCGGAATGTGTTGCGTCTCGCTGAAAAGGGAATGATCAAATACAAAGAAATGATTAGTCAAGTATTCAAACTCGAGCAATGGAAAGAAGCATTTGAGATGGTGGAAGAAAAAAAGGTGATTAAAGCGGTATTCAAAACCTGAGGAAACAAAAGCTGCCTTTGGTTCTGTTGAAGTAATCGCTAAATATGTAATAATGCCGGTTTTATTACAGGCGAAGTGACCCTGGTTGATGGAGAATATCCGGCATGGTGACGATACGATATTAGAAATTTATTATAAGGAGATTGTATGGGTTCTCATGAAGATTTTATGCCTTACTGGAATCCCACAGGCCTGTGGACTGGGATCATGTTTCAGGATACACCGAAATATTGCAGAGGTCTGCCGAATGAAATATTTATTTCCAATCGTGATAGAGAAATAGTGCGGAACCTGGCAGAAAAGGTCGGACTGATAGCCTCGCGCGGGAGCGAGAAGGAGAAACGCGAATTATGGTACAATCATAATTCGCTCGAATCCGACCGTCCTGTAGTACTCTGTGATCCTGAAAACGGATGGAATGAGATTATTACTGAGGACATGGTAGAGTGTGAAAGTGACCTTGCACGTCGGTGGGAAGTTGCGTTGCGGAAAGAGATATTCTGGGGAGAATCGATACAGGATGACAGGCCGATCGAACCGTTCTTTTACATAGGGCATACCTACAGCGAGGGGGGCTGGGGAGTAAAGATGGATTATCATGGAGGTAAGGATGGCGGGGCTTATACATGGAACATCCCTGTAAAAAATATAGAGGATATTGATAAAATACATTTTCCTGAAATTGAGGTTGACTATAAAACGACCCTGAAAACCTATGAACTTGCAAATGAAGTCTTCAGCGGAATACTTGAAGTACGTATGAGGGGAAACTGGTGGTGGAGTTTCGGGTTTACTTCTTATTTAATAAGATTGATTGGTCTTACTCAGATGATGTTATACATGTATGATAATCCTGAGTTGCTGCACCGGTTAATGGGTTTTCTGAGAGACGGGAGCATGAAAAGATTAGATTTTCTTGAAGAGGAGGGGTTGCTCTATCTAAATAATAACGACAGCTATGTTGGCTCTGGTGGAATCGGATACTGCAGGGAACTTCCAGGAAGGAGCCTTGAAAACTCACATGTGAAGACCATCGATATGTGGGGGCATTCTGAAAGTCAGGAGACTGTAGGAGTTTCTCCTCAAATGTTTGAGGAGTTTGTATTTCAATATCAGCTTCCGGTGTTGGAACGATTTGGATTGAATTGCTATGGTTGCTGTGAGCCCATCGATACGAGATGGCATATAATCAAGAATATTCCGAATCTGCGGCGTGTATCTGTCTCTGCATGGGCAGACAGGAAAAAAATGAGTGAATATCTTGAAGACAGATACATTTATTCCTTAAAGCCGAACCCTTCTTATATCGCAGTTCCGAATATTAATGAAGGTGAGATAAGAAAGTATATCCGAGAGACATTGGACATAACAAAAGGATGTGTATTGGAAATAGTTATGAAGGATAATCATACCATTGGGCATAGTCCTGAGAATGTAACAAACTGGGTAAAAATTGTGAGGGATGAAATCGCAAAGAGCTATTAAAATTATCAACTAAGAAATCACTGTAAAAAGTATAGCAATAGGAAGCAAAAAAACCGGTTATTTTTGATGCCATATCTTCATGTGCTTTTTTTCCTTATCATCAACATATTCAGGAAAATATTTTTCATAAAATCCGATATCTAAATGGTGAACCTGGGCGAGAATGGGTATAAACATAGCATCATGATACTTTGGTATCCTTCCATAGGTTTCATATAAATATGTGCAATATGACTTTGTTATCTCTACAATTTCTTCATAAAAATTTGGCTTTGGAAGGTCATATCCGTTTTTTCCATATATCCCGTGAGAACCCCACTTTATTTCAGCTATTTCATCCACAGCATCCTCTATAGTTTTATAGGGAGGACAGTATCCCTCCAGAACACCATCTATTCCCACCGGATTAACGGTTGCCTGAGGGAATGGTTTTGATTTTACATCCAGGAAACGCATGTCTAATGCCCTCATTACTGTTGGAAGATCTATTGTATGCATCATGAAAGAGCCAAGACCCATGGCTGTGGCGGCCAGGGTCATATTCTGCATTGCCATACCAGCCTCAAGATTGCATAACCAGGGTAGCATGGAATCATATTGAGCTATAGTCATGCACGGGCCATTTAAAAAGCCGTTATCAATCCATCTGCCTACTCCTGCTGGTTGTTCTTTAACTTCATCCCATAATTGCCACCTGAACTGCGCAAGGCCTGTAAAAAGTAAATTAATATATTCTCTTGTTGTATCTGCAATTGGCATGAACAGCGTAGTTCCCGGTAAGTTTACCATACTTTCAAAGGCTGAGCCGATCGCCTCACGGGGAATATCTATTCTTCCGTCTTTTAATTTTTTATTGCACTTTTTATAATCCTCCAGTATTAACTTCCTATCCTCCTGATTACCGATTCTGATCCGTTTTTTTGGAATAATATCTTCTGTGGAGTCGGTTTTGTAATAAAAAACGCCTTCATCATTGCTGTAAAATAGATGCAGGGTGAGAGAAGCGCAAGGACTCGCGGCAGTTCTTCCTATAACGGTTAAATGTCCGAGGAGATGTCTGATCTCCTCAACCGTTACTCCCGTAATGCCGGCAGCGGCAAAGCACAAAATGGCTGTTTCAATCTCATTGAGAGAGACCGGCTTCTCATGCGAATTATAATTAAGCCCTGCACGTTTCGAGCCCAATTTTCCACCTAGAGGAAACCTTCTTGTCCTTCTCTGAAACATGGTTTTAAACAGTGGTGATTCAAAATTAACAGACATTTATACTTAACCTCCCTTCATAAATAACACATAAGTCTTTGAGTATTTCCGGTTCATTATTTTATAAGCCATATTTATGAAAAATCTGTTTATAAATTCCTTTTTCTTTAATTTTATCCAGGCCGGAATTGAAAAGATCTTTCAACTCAATAAGATTCTTTTGAAAGGCCACATGCAGCTCCCTTGTTATTTCAAATCCCCGAACCCTTACAATGCTGTCTACCTTCATTTTATCCACAAGATACGCCTCAACTCCGGTGTCCATTACCACCAGATCAAATCTGCCGTCCAGCAGGCCTTTCAGAAGCTTTTCCTGTGTATCAACCTCTTTCTTTGAAGGCTCTTTTAAACTATCTATTACCGGATTATAACTATAACCTGCCAGTGCACCGAGTGTATAACCCTCAAGCTGAACCTTAATGTCTCTTTCGCTATCAAATTCTACCGAAGTGCCGGCAGTGCAGTACAATGCAGTTCCTGCTGTTCTCAAGGGCCTGGAAAATGAAAACACACTCTCTCTTTCCGGCGTAAGTACAATCTGGAATATCCCATCTGCCTTTTTATTTTCAATTAAGGTAATACAATCCTTCCATGGGAAAAGCTGAACCCTTGTCTCGATTTTAAACTCTCTAAAAACAGCGGTTATTATATCATGATCAATACCCCTGACAGTTCCGCTCTCGTTATACTGGTAGGGAGGGTAAGGATCCGCAACCAGATTTACTATATCAGGCGTCTTTTTCATCTATTTTTCCGGCGGGAAATAATTTCCACGGTCGTGTCTATAACCAAATATTTAAACCTTTTTTCTCATTTCTTTCTGTTAATGTCCGCAAGCTCTCGAGAGTTCTATTAAATCGGAGTGTACAATCTCACCATTCTCTGTTATAGGTTTACCGTCACAAGATACTGAGCTGGCCAGACATATTCCATCAATATGAGAAGATGCCACTCTAGGTTTGCCTCCCGAGTACATCGGACCCTGGTACCCGAAACCCCACTCAGTACATCCCCACACACGCTCATCCTCCGTTGTAGCGAAACCCAGCTTTGCATTCGGATTAAATCCATAACAGACGTGCGCCGCTGTATACATATCCGGATCATTCAGTTTTTCAAACCATTTTTTCACGATTTGAGCTTCTCTCCCGCCCCGGATATCTTTTATTTTTCCCTTTTCAACTTCGTAAATAACCGGTTCTGAAACCACACCTATATCCGCTTCACCACCGCCTGAAATCGCGCCGTCAAAAACCAGTATGCCATTGATAGTTTCTTCTTTAGGTGCCCATCCAATCTGCCCCGTAAGAAAATGTCCACCCGGTGTATCGGCGATATGCTCGTTTGCAAATGGACGGTCCGGGTGGTTTTCGAATTCGATGTCTGTCCCCGCATCATTTGTTATTTTCATTTTCTTCGCCCGTTTTGTTATTTCAACGACTTTCTCCTGAAAAG
>DAOVJS010000178.1 GCA_030673105.1 Spirochaetota bacterium | reverse complement strand
GTGTGGGTGACTCCCAGTCATCGTGTACAAAACGAACATCATGCTTTTTGAAATCAATACCCATGGTACTGATACTTTCAAGATACTGCTCCTGAATATCTTTTGGTGACGGCTTTATTAAAACCTGATATTGATAAAAAAGCTGCAGCCTGTTTGGATTTTCCCCGTACCGCCCATCGGTCGGCCTTCTCGAGGGTTCGACGTAAGCAACGTTCCAGGGCTCCGGTCCAAGGCAGCGAAGAAAGGTTGCAGGATTAAAGGTCCCGGCGCCCGCTTCAATATCATAGGGCTGGACGACAATAGCACCCCTATCGCTCCAGAATGTATTCAGATGAAAAATTATCTCCTGAAAAGTCATAAAAACGTTCCTCGTATATCCAATTCTACTTCAGGCTGTCCCTTAACCTCACTTTTTTTTCTAAATTGCATTTTTGCTCTAACCCACCTGATTTCGGATTAAAAAATATATCTATACCTATACTTTATGTCAAGACCTTAACAGGCGGAAAATATAGACTCTCTCCGCCTATTGTGTTAACTTTCATTTCGAACCAGGCCTGGCTATGGATGTGAGATTAAGAAGAAGATTTAGAATCATCGTTTTTCTAATCGCAATAACATTCAGTGTATTCATTATCAGAATTATTAATCTCATGTTCTTTCATAAAGAACATATTTCTTCCTTACCTGATACCCCGGAATACATGGAACGGGGACTTATCGTTGATAGGAATGGGGATAAATTAGCCCTCAGTCTTGAAACCTACTCCGTATATGTACGCCCTGAAGAAATAGAACAGAAAAGTAATACAGCAAAAAAACTTGCCTCAATACTGGAAATAGAATATGGAAATACACTGAATCTTTTAAACAGGAAGAAACCTTTCATCTGGATCCAGAGACAGGTCGATCTAAAATACGCTAAAGACCTGGAGGAACTCGATATCAAAGGAGTTTACCTTGAAAAGGAATATAAACGGTATTACCCCAATAGCAACCTGGCCTCCCATGTTATTGGCTTTTCAGGGGTCGATAATAAAGGGCTTGAAGGAATAGAATATTACTTCGATGACGTCCTCCTTCCCGGGAGAATTGACGATAAAAAGACAAACTATTCCACTTACTCACGGGGATATACCATTGTTCTAACAATCGATAAATATATTCAGGAGATTGTTGAAGAGGAAATAAACAGGTCCTGGAAACAGACAGGAGCAAAGCTAATTACGGTCATTGTCATGAATCCGTCAACCGGAGAAATACTGGCACTTGCCAATAAACCGGACTACGACCTCAATAAGTTCAACAAATTTACGGACAGCACCATAAGAAACAAAGCTGTCACCGATTCTTTTGAGCCCGGTTCAACCTTTAAAATTTTTATTGCATCCATTCTGCTTGACACCGGCCTCGTGCACGAGGAGGATATATTCCTGTGCAAAGGTCAGATTGATGTCGAAGGTATTACAATACATGATTCCAGGGTCCACGGCAGGGTAACTTACAGGCAGGTTCTTGAGAAATCCTGCAACGTTGGAATGATAAAATCTGTAAAGCAAATAGATAAAATAACACTTTACGAGAGATTGAGAGCTTTTGGTTTTGGCACGCCGACCGGCATCAACCTGTCCGGTGAAGCCAGGGGACTGCTGAGAAACCCCAAGGACTGGAGCAGAATATCAAAGTTTGCGATCTCGATCGGTCAGGAGGTTTCAGTTACTCCATTACAGCTTATTACAGCCGCGTCCGCGATTGCCAATCGGGGGGTGCTAATGCAGCCCCAAATCGTTAAGCAGATAGAGAATCATAATGGATCTGTTTTTAAAAAGTATACGCCATTAAAGATTAGACGGGTAATTGATGAAGAAACCGCGGAAATTGTTCTGGACGTCCTCACCGGAGTGCTCAGCGAAAAGGGGACAGGTTATAAAGCTAAAATTGACGGGTATACAATCGGCGGGAAGACCGGTACCGCCCAGATTGCCGATTCGGAAAAAGGCGGATACCTTGAAAATCAATTCTACGCGTCCTTCATAGGGTTTGTTCCAATCCCAAATCCCAGGATCGTCGTGCTTGTAACCCTTGACCGCCCTTCAAAGGAAGTATACGGAGGGCAGTCCGCGGCCCCGATATTTAAATCCATTGTTGAAAGAATTGCCCCTTACATGAACATACTACCATCATTTTCGGAGATCTACATACTGAATAATGAAAAGTAACATAATATATGAAAAAAACCTCAGAGCCCTGAAAAAACTATCCCCGATTCTAAGCGGGAAAGTTGAACAAAACCATCGGGGGAATTTTACTTTCAGGGTCCTGGTCTCAGAAAGCGGAGTGCCCACCCTCGAGGTGTCAAACAAAGAAAGCAGCTTGCTTCTTCATTCCAGAAGAGACCCGATGGAAGAAGCAAAACGTTTCGTAAATTCTCACACATCCGGTACCGAGCAGGTAGTAGCTGTTGTCGGTTTCGGACTTGGTTATCACATAGAGGAGCTGATAGAAGCTAACAAAACATCAACACTGCTCATAATAGAGCCTTCCCTGAGCATTTTCAGTGAAGCATTGAAAACAAGAGACTTATCCACTATTTTTCTCTCTGAAAGGGTCTTAATAATTTCTGACTCCGATTTTATCAAGTATGAAGAAGTTATTCAGGTTCCCTCCTGGTCAAATGTTAAATTCCTGGTCCTGAGGCCGTATTCCTTTCTATTTAAAGAAGAGGTTGCAAAAATCAGAAATAATTTTTATTCCTTTCTCAACAGAACAGAGATAAATACAGCCACACTGAAAAGATTTGACAGGCTGTGGACCAAAAATACATTCAAAAACGCACCGTTTTTTTTTACACTTTCGGGATTAAAAAAACTGAAAGGCGTACTCAGGGGAATTCCTGCCGTAGTTATCTGCGCGGGGCCCTCCCTTGATGATAACCTTGCAATTCTGCCCCGGCTTCAAAAGAATGCCTTTCTGATAGCTGTGGACACCACAGTAAAACCCCTTCTGAAAAGAGGGATCAAGCCGGACTTCGCGATAACGGTTGACCCGCAATTTATCAACAGCTTTTTTATGGCCAGGATCAAAAATCTTGTGAAAGAAGAATCTGAACTGCCTGTGCTTATCACCGATCCCGCTGTCTACCCCACCACTCTAAGAAACTACACGGGAATAAAAGTCCTCACATCTTCAGTTTTCAGCCCCGGAAAAATCATTGAAAGATTTGCCGGGGAAAAAGGGAGCATCGCGGCAGGCGGGTCCGTATCTGTCGCTGCTTTTGATCTAGCTCGTATAGCAGAAGCTGACCCGATTATCCTGCTCGGGTTAGATCTTTCGTACAGCAGCGGCAAAACACATTTTTCCGGTTCATTTATTGAGACCTATATCCTGGCCCGTGTTGAAAGGTTTAAGGGCGCTCAAACATTTTACGCCCAATATCTCAGAGAGGGCAGTCCGTCCCTGATAACCGATAAAAACGGCAGCAGGGTGTTTACCGATAAAAGGCTTCTCCTCTATAAATCCTGGTTTGAAAACCAGGCGCCGGGCACCATGGCGACAGTGTTAAACGCGTCAAGCGGCGGGTTGGATATTAAAGGAATAAAAAATGTCCCCTTAATAAAACTGGGAGGTGAAATCAAGAAACGAGATTTTAATAGATCAGATATTGAGAAAAAAATAGCAGCGCTTTTGAAATTCCATGAAACAGACCTGAAAAAATTAACACAATTTGATGAATACCTTGTCAGAGTTCAGAATAATCTGGTAAGTCTTAAAGAGCTAAGCAGAGAGGCTGTACGGCTCAGCAGAGAGCTTTTTAACCGGATAGGGGGCAGCCAGACAAAAATTAAAAATGACCTGGACGCAATAGATAAAAAGATCCTTTCATTCAGGGAAGAAAATCAGCTTATAAGCATGGTGCAGCAGACGGCGATAAATGACATAATAAGCAATCCGGAAAGTAAACAGGAAAATGATTTTTTGGTTAGCTCTTTGAAGCTGTATTCATCCATTGAAGAAGGAGCAGGTTTTTTGCTGAGTTTAATAAGATTAGCAAAAAAAAAGCTGAGAAAACTCCATAGTCTTTGATTGCAGCAGGTATGCCGCTTATTTGAAAACGTCCCCCGTTTCTTTAAACCAGAGTATAAAATCCAGATGGCTTACCGGGATATTTAACATCTCAGAAAACCGGATCATGCTCTTTTCTATGTCAAGATATCTTTTTTTTGATAAACTTCCCGGCACCTCTTCTATTACCCCGTAAAGGGACAAATTTTTCAGAATATGCCTGTCAAGAATTGTTATCTCATCTGTAAACCCAATATTTCTTAAAAAATGGCTCGCTTCTTTGTAGCCTATCCCGTCGACATTAGAAACAAGCCAATCCCTCTTATCGTACACTGAAGGAAACTGTAAGATTTTTTCTCTTATTGATATTCTGTCATTCACTAAAAACAGCTTTCTGGCACGGACTATAAAAAGAGCCTTCTTATTCTTAAATCGGACCGTGTTCAGATAAGGAGAAACCTGCTCGAAAGCACCATATAAAACAAGGTTTTTCTGTTTAAGCGCTTCCAATGCGGACCAGGCAGAGCGGGCCCTTGATGAAGGCGTAAGAATACAGAATACAAGCTCGGCAAAAATATCCTCTTCCTGACCCTCCCTCCACACATTTCTGAAGTCCTCGATTCTGGAGAGGATCTTTTCCCTGATTTTCTGATAGACAGCCCTTATCTGCTCTTCAGGTTCAGTGATGTTTTCTGTATCCATACTTAAAATTACTCCACAATAAATTCCACTATTCCATTATCGTCTACAAGCAGTGAATAACTTCCTCTTTCAAGATTTTGTATTACCAATTTTGATTCGGTTATGTGGGCCCGTGCCTCTACCAGTCTCTCCTCACGGTAAAGTGAAATACTCATTCCTGAAATGCCCGAAATATCAGCGGTAAAAATATCTCCCCCTTCACTTCTGATGTCTACCTTGATATCTTCAGTTTTAAACCTGTATAAATATTTTTCATCGCCTCTTACGGCG
>DAOVJS010000129.1 GCA_030673105.1 Spirochaetota bacterium | reverse complement strand
CTGCACTTTATTCGAACGGGGAGCAGTTATTGTAAAAATACTACCTGATCTGCCTCTTAAAATTGCCGGAGAAACCCACCGCATAACAGGCATACCTTTATCATCAACTGTAGCTAGAACCGCTGTTCTTGCATCTTCTATTATTGTGTCTAATATTTGAAGCATTTCATTTTTTTCCATTAAACCCTCCTGCCCTGTCTCAGGTATAGTCCAATTATAGGCAAGTAAATTTATCAATCATTTTGAGATTTTATTAATCGCCTCGTTCTTTGTATTTCTGCATTAAATTCTCGTACAAAAAACCATAATATTAACAGATAAAACCATGCTAAGAAAAAGGGGTATACTTAGAAACTCCGGAGCTCAATAATAACCTTAATTCGTTTACCTCTACCCGTCAAGTACATTGAAAACATCACTTTAATTAGTAGAATCCGATGCATCCGGATTGCTCCTCCATGCTAATTTAATGTGCAGGATTCTCAGTGTCAGGGTCTATGAGACTTTTAATTAGGTGCATTTTCATACCGGAATTAAATTGAGGAAAGAAAAATAATTACAGGAGGTGAATTATGTCCGGGACCATCCGTATATGGGGTCTAATTCGGTGCTGTCCAGGACCATCCGCACATGAGGCCTAATTCGGCACTGCCCAGGACCATCAGCACATGGGGTCTAACTCGGCGTTGTCCAGGACCACCCGCTGCTTGAATTATTAAATTCATCCGTTTCGCGTAAATAATCCCCAATATCCGCGAAAAGGTATGCTGTTCCGAAACTTTGATACATGATAACAGAAACAGAGCCCTTGATAAAATCGTTTCCCGGAAGATAACTGTAATACACAGTAGTGTAATAATCATACTCTCCGGTCAAAGGCTGCTTACTCCTGTCACCCCACACGCCGACCTCAAAATATTCAGCATCAAATTCACTGTTATTGTAAACAGTGTAATAAATTGTAACCTCAAAATCACCATTGCCGGTATCAAAAGCATATACATCGTCTATTGACACTCTCAAATCCGGATCGGGTGATCCCGGAGGGTCAATTCCATTTTCAACAATAACTTCAGCCATGCCGAGCCCGTTCCAGCCGCCTGTTGTTGATAACTCAGTCGCAACCCAGATAGTATAGGTTCCATTATACTTCAATGGTTGCAATACAGGGTTCTCCCATTCATAAGCGTCAGGGCCAAAAGCCCCTGGAGGCACCTCACCAAAAACAGTACTATTAACAATCGGTGATATCTCTGTAACCACCCAGACATCAGGCAGGACCGCCGCAGTCCGGCCTTCTGAATACAGCAGAGGAGAGTATATGAATATCCAGTACTGGTCATAATCGTTTACTCCCTCAACCTTCCAGTTTATGACAGGTGCACTGTTCGCGTCAATGGTAATACTGTCAGATGAACCGGGATAATCAGAACCATTAAAAGGGGTAATAGTGATATTGATGTTTAAATTCTGTTCAATTATAAAAGGAGACCCCTCTGTATCAAATACCACATCCGTAAGCCCACCAATGAATGCGCATGAGGAAAAAGCAAAAATCAATATTAAAATAGATATTACAAAATATAATCTTGATTTCATAAACTTACCATCGTCGATCCTGATCTATTCGTTAATTCTTTAACAAACCTGATTTATTACCACATCCCATAAATAAGCCAGAATTCTTAATTCCTATCTTTTCAGCAATTACCAAGCGTCCACCCAATTACAATATAGCACAGATTATCAAAAAATTCCGGTAACTGCAAATGTTACAATTACCTTTCAGATTACCAAACCATCTTCTGCAGATCAATGTTACTTAACATCCGCTCGATAAATACAGACATGTCAGCTCAAATCGCTTGAACCTTCTCAATAGCGGTCATCCGGAATAAAACGGGAGGCCACAGGTAAACACATATGAAATAGTAATTGACTGTAGGGTCGGGTTGAATTATTATTCCCTAAATTTCGTTACTTAGCTATTGGGGTCTTGCATGTCGTACGATGATACATTGTTTCTTCCTAAAACGTCCTTCCCCATGCGTGCGGGTTTATCGAAAAAAGAACCCGATATGCTTAAACAATGGGAAAAAGACAGGATCTATGAAAAGGTTATGAAAAGAAAAAAGGGGAATAAAGTCTTTATACTCCATGACGGCCCCCCTTATGCAAACGGGAAAATACATATAGGAACGGCATACAATAAGGTCCTTAAAGACTTCATTGTAAAATATAGGTCAATGATGGGATACTATTCGCCCTATGTGCCCGGATGGGACACCCACGGCCTGCCTATAGAAACAGAAGTCATAAAAAGCTATAAGCTCAAGAGGGATGCCCTGTCTCCAATTGAATTCCGCAGAAAATGCAAGGAGTTCACTTCAAAGTACATTAAAACAATGACAGAACAATTTAAGCGGCTCGGCGTCTGGGGTGACTGGGAAAACCCCTATATTACTTTTAAGCCTCAATATGAAGCTAAACAGATTGAAATATTCGGGGAAATGGCAAAAAGAGGCTATATCTACAAGGGATTAAAACCGGTTTACTGGTGCACCACATGTGTTACAGCACTTGCCGACGCGGAGGTGGAATACGACGATCACACATCTCCATCCATCTATGTAATCTTTAAAGTAAAGGATGATGCCTGCAAATTCGAAGAATTAAGGGATGCCAACCTGATTATATGGACCACAACACCATGGACCCTGCCGGGGAATACCGGAGTAGCACTTCATCCGGATTTTGAATACACCCTTTTTAAGAGTGCGGGGAAAAAATATATAGCTGCCACAGAGCTCCTTGAAAATTTATCACGAAACACAGGAATCGAAATTGAAAACACCATTAAAATCTTCAAGGGGACAGACTTTGAAGGCGTTGTTTTGAAACACCCCTTTATAGACAGGGACTCGCCGGTAGTTTTCGCAGACTACGTTACTCTCGAAACAGGCACAGGGGCAGTTCACACGGCTCCCGGCCACGGTCTCGAGGACTATGAAACAGGGGTGGAGTATAACCTTGAAATAATTTCACCACTCGATAATTACGGAAAATTCACCGATGAGGTTCCGAAGTTTGCCGGGATGTTCTGCCGGGATGCCAACAGCGCCATAATCTCCCATTTAAAAGATCTGGGTGCTCTGTTAGGTACAGGAGATATAACTCACAGCTATCCGCACTGCTGGCGGTGTAAAAACCCGGTTATATTCAGGGCTACAGAGCAGTGGTTCGCCTCAATTGAAGGATTCAGAGAGGAATCTCTAAAGGCCATCGATACGGTTCAGTGGTTTCCAACTGCAAGTATAAACAGAATCAGATCCATGATCGAGAACCGGTCCGACTGGTGCATATCAAGGCAGAGAACATGGGGTGTTCCTCTTCCCATCTTTTACTGCTCAAAATGCGAAAAAGAAATCATTAACGACACAACCCTTAATGCCGTTAGCAAGCTTTTCGCCCGTGAGGGCTCTGACAGCTGGTTTGTTAAAAACGCGTTCGAAATACTCCCGGCAGGATTCACCTGCCCGCACTGCGGAGGAACGGAATTTACCAAAGAGAAGGATATAATGGATGTCTGGTTTGATTCCGGGACATCCCATGCCGCAGTCTTATCGACTCATAAAGAACTGAGGTGGCCCGCGGACCTCTATATTGAGGGCACAGATCAGCACAGAGGCTGGTTCCAGTCCTCCCTTCTCACTTCGGTCGCCGCCCGTGAAAAAGCTCCATACAGAAATGTTCTCACCCATGGTTTTACAGTAGATGGGGAAGGAAAGAAAATGAGCAAATCTCTCGGGAATACCGTTGCTCCGGAGGAAATTATACAGAAGTACGGCGCGGATATTATCCGTTTATGGACAGTGTCATCCGACTACTCGGTCGACATCCGTATATCCGATGAGATACTGGGCCAGCTTGTTGACACCTATAGAAAGATAAGAAACACGCTGAGGTTCATTCTCGGAAACTTAAACGGTTTTAATCCGGAAACTGACAGTATCCGGCCTGATGAGCTCGATAAAATCGATAAATGGCTGCTTTACAGACTTCAGGTTATTACAAAATCAGTACTCAGGTCTTACGAGAACTGGCAGTTTCATACAATAGTCAAAGAGCTGCAGAATTTCTGTAATATCGACCTGAGCTCTTTTTACCTTGACATCGTAAAAGACAGATTATACTGCTCCGGCCCTGCAAAAGAAAGAACATCCTCTCAGACAGTGCTTTATCAGACACTTCTAAACCTCCTGTCTCTTCTGGCGCCTGTACTTTCATTTACAGCTGAGGAGGCCTACTTGACCCTGAAAAATGAAATATACGCTCCAAACGGCATTAAATCAGAGGAAAGCATTCATCTGACAGAGCTTCCCGGCGTGAACGATGGTTATATGGATGAGGAGTACGCGAAAACCTGGGACACACTGATAGAAATAAGAAAGGATGTGCTGAAACAAATTGAGGTTCTAAGGTCTGAAAAGAAAATCGGACACTCACTTGAATCTGTGGTAGACCTCTATGCCGATGAAAATACCTACGAGCTGCTGCAGGAAAATGAAGAAGAGCTGGCACCCCTGTTTGTAGTATCCGGTGTAAATCTGAAAAGAAAAAATAAATCCCCTTCCGGGGTTTATAAAGGAGCGCTGGTGGATGTTGAAGTTCATAAGTCAGGGGCAAAAAAGTGTGAACGCTGCTGGAGATACCTTGAGAGTGTCGGGGCCGACGATAAATATCCGGACCTGTGCGAAAGATGTGCTTCGGTTATAAAAACCTACTACTCCTGATTGGAACTTTTTTTTCTTCTGTATTCCTGTAAAAAATCCCCGGGAGTCACTACCTGTACATTCTGGCGTTTTTTTACCGGGTAATGTTTAATGTTTCCCGTAACTAAATAATCTGCTTCGCCAGCTGCGGCAGCTTCCAGAAAAGGTTCATCATCCTTATCAGGGAGATCATATAGTGCAGGTTCTGTTGCAACTAAATAGCCACATGACTCAATTTGATCTAATAAAACATCTGCTTTTTCTTTATCAAGTTTAAATTTGGACCTTCTCAGCACATTATGATATTCGGAAATAATCCTGGCATCGAAGCATATATGAACTATATCTGCTGCAACCATCCGAACTATTTCACCTGGCGCCCCATATGGAGATAGAACACCCGAAACAAGTACATTTGTGTCCAATACAATTCTCATCCAGATCTCTTGTTTCTTTCAGCCTTTATTTCAGAATTTATATCTTCAGTTGATATTCTATCTGTTCCCATTTGGGCAGAATTCCTTTGAAGAGCCGTAACAGCGCTAATAGCCCGTGCACGGCGAAAAGCAGACAGCTTTTCTTCCAGATTTCCTTCTGAAACAGCAGAGAGGATGGCCACCGGTTTTCCATTAGAAGTAATGATAATTTCCTTTTCTTTATTCAGTTCATCCCAGATTTTTGACGATTTGTTGCGGAAATCTCTAACCCCGATGAATTTCATGTTATCCTCCATTATTGATACACAATAATATACACAATTGTATGACAATTGTCAATCAGTTTTCGATGAAATGACTTTTGTACCGGCATCCGCCATGTCTAACCTCTGAAAAAGCAGCCAGAAACCCGCTGTTATTACCAGAAAATACACGGGTATCAAATACAATGGGAAGCCGTCAAACATGAGCGGCGGAACTCTGGAAAAAAAGCGGGTGAATCTGAGAATCATTGTTATCACAACGATGTTTACTTCGGCTATAATAACTGCCAGCGGTAGAAATAATGGATAAAGGGCAAGGTAGAGTATTTCAAGCGCCAGTGATATCCCGGCCAGTGGTACTACCGGCAAATTAGCGGCTACTGTAATATAGGGAAAGCTGCCAAAAAATGAAAATAATACAGGCAGGAGGTAAACCTGAACGCAAATACTCACGGTAATAGGGATAGCAATAAAAGAAGGCATAATTTTTTTTAAATACCCGAGAGTACGGGGCACAAGAAACAGTATCGCGAAGGTTGCTGAAAATGAAAGCAGGAAGCCAGGGTTTACAATTAAAAGAGGATTACTTATCCACAAAATATTAAATGTAATAGAAAGAATGTTCAGATAGTTACGGTCTCTGTCAAAGAGGAAAGTTAATATTCCCATGAGAAACATGATGGAAGCTCTCTTTACAGATGGTGAATCACCTATAAAAATCATATAAAAGATTATGATCCCGATCAGAAGCAGATATATAACGGTATGTTTTATCTGAAAAACTTTAAAAAACAGCAAAAAAAACATTACAAGATACCCGATATGCAGACCGGACACAGCCAGAAGATGCATAGTGCCGCTTCTTCTGAACGATTTTATGACATCATCCGGCAGATTGGCCCTGTTTCCGGTGAAAAGCGCCACGGCAAACTCACCCTGGGGCCATAGGAGCAGACCTTTGTTCACCCTATTTATATACCTTTTTAATTTATTAGAAAGATGAATAAAAGAATATCTTGCAGGCTTCTTTATAATATAGATCCCCTCTGAGGAGCCTTCAAAAATCGCGCCAATACTTTTGCTTTCCAGGTAATGGGCATAAGACTGCGCCCGTTCATAAGGAAGGTCCACAAAAATACCGCTTACCTGAATAGTGTCCCCTCTCTGCAGAGGTGTTGTGACAAAGGGGAGATTCAGAAGCAATTTTTGACGTGGAAAACGCCCGGGTATTTCATGCCCGGGTATATCACTCACAGGTTCTTTATGCCCAGGCTCTTCACGCTCAGGCATATCACGTCCAAACTATTCACGCTCAGGCTCTTCAAGCCCGAGTATATCCCGCCCGGTTATTTCAGACGAACGTTTCAGATAAACT
>DAOVJS010000234.1 GCA_030673105.1 Spirochaetota bacterium | reverse complement strand
TCATACAGTAATATTAAATGAAGAAGAGCTTTTTTCAAAAACCCTCGACAGAGGACTCGATGAGTTCGGAAAAGTGGTACGTAAATTGAAAAAGGAAGGAAGCAGGATTTTTCCGGGAAAGAAGGCATTTTTCCTTCACGATACATATGGTTTTCCTCTGGATTTAACCGAAATAATGGCAACGGAAGAAGAACTGTCAGTGGACCGAACGGGCTTTGAAGAAGAGATGGCGATTCAGAGGGAGCGTGCCTCAAAGGGTTCAAAGTTCCGGGGGGAGTATGAACAGGGTGTATGGGTGACTATTAATCCTGTTGAGAAGACAAACTTTACCGGTTGCACATGTATGGAACAGGACAGTATGAAGCTCCTGAAGTATCAGATATCCGGCAGCGAGGTTCTCCTTGTGTTTGATAAGACCCCTTTTTATGGAGAATCAGGAGGACAGGTTGGAGATACAGGATATGTAGAAGGTGAAGGTGTGAGGATCAGGGTTCGAGATGTAAAGAAGACCGGTGATCTTCATATTCATATTGGCGTCCTGGAAGAGGGCGAAGCAGGGGACATACGGTACAGGGGTTTAATCGATGTTGAACGGCGCAAAGGGATTATGGCAAATCACACAGCCACTCACCTTTTACACTATGCGTTGAGAAAGGTCCTTGGCAGCCATGTGACCCAGGCAGGCTCGCTTGTCGCGCCTGACAGGCTCAGGTTTGATTTCAATCATTACGGCCCCCTCACTGAAGAGGAAATGGCAAACATAGAGAGGAATGTTAATGAGAGTATCTTTCAAAATTTATCAGTCCGAGTCCATGATGATATTTCAATGGAGCAGGCCAGATCAATGGGAGCCATTGCGCTTTTCGGGGAAAAGTACGGAAAAAGGGTAAGGGTCATCGATATTACTGGATTGAGCATCGAGCTCTGCGGCGGGACACACGTGGAAAGAACAGGTGATATAGGTTTGTTCAAAATAATAAAGGAGTCGAGCATCTCATCCGGTGTAAGAAGAATTGAAGCGGTTACAAATGTCGCCTCTCTTGACCATATCAACAGAAATGAATCTGTTTTAAAGGAGCTGACCGGGCTGCTGGAAACCAGCGTTGAAGGCCTCGGGCTTAAAGTGAAAGGTTTACAGGAAAGAATTCGCGGAATGGAAAAGAAGTCGAAAAGGGAGCGGAAAAAAGACTTTGAAGGAACATTTGACATAAAAAAAAATACCGTTGAAGCCGGGAAATATAACCTGATGTTCCTGAAATTGACAGGACATACCCTGGACGAGATGCGTGAGATATCGGATAAAATCAAGAGCGGGCTAAAAATGGGTGTAGTCTTTATTTCTTCGGTGGATAATAATAAGATCGCCTATGTTCTTTCAGCGGCGGATGACGCTGTTAAAAGCGGTATTGATTCAGGAAGGCTGTTAAAAAAAGCCCTTGAGGGATGTGATGCAAGAGGCGGCGGCAGACCCCATCTGGGCCAGGGAGGCGGAACAGGCGCTGAAAATATAAAAAAGGCTTTTAACAGGCTTAAAGCAATACTGGAAATGGAATAAATAATGGCGATGCAGTGGATAGGAATCCTGTTTGTTTTTACATTCGTTATAGGGTTGATCGCTCCTATAGGAGGAGTAGGAGGGGGGGTATTGTTTGTCCCCCTTGCTACAGCAATTTTCCCATTTAGTGTTGATTTCATAAGAGGAGCAGGGCTCATAATGTCTTTAACAAGTGCGCTATCTTCAGCGCCGCACAGGTTTAAACTTTTACTTTAGCGTATCCTTCTTAATAAACGGACTTTTGAGTTCTCAAATGACAAGACGATACGGGTTTAAAATGGAAAAATTGTGTGAATTGGTATTCTGATTATGACTAAATTAATAGTTGCAGTACTGGTTGCTTTTTTAGGCCTTTTCGTCAGGAGTTTTTCCGGTTTTGGTTCAGCACTTGTGATGACACCAATCCTTTTATTTTTTTTCGACTTGAGAACAACTGTCGTACTCATTGCAATAATCGAAATACCGGCATCATTTTATATAACAATACATGCAAGAAAAAACATCAGTCCGTACTATCTTAAAATGCTTGTTCCATTGAGCCTCATTGGAGTTGCGGTTGGATCATTTATTTTAACAAAATACGACAGTTCACTTCTCAAACGGGTATTCGGCGGGTTCACACTGCTTTTCACCCTGAGGATCATCATTGAACTCCATCTGGCAAACACAGAAAAACGGAAGTGGCCGCGGGTGGTCGGTTTTTTTACTGGAATCTTCGGTGGTACTATGAGCGGTATGTTCGGAACGGCCGGCCCTCCGGTTGCAATTTATCTTGAGAACCAGATAAAAGATAAAGACACCTTGCGGGCAACTATGCTGACTTACTTTCTCATCAATGATGGCTGTAGACTTATATATTATGCATTTTCAAGGCTCATCACCATTGAGGCCTTGAAAATAAGCGCCGTCATGCTTCCGGTGAGCTTTATTGGGGCATATCTGGGAAAATATACACACCTCAAAATAAGCGAATACGTATTCAGGTTGGTCATCAGTGTAGTGCTTTTTGCAACAGGGGTTCTCCTGGTGCTGGGAAAATGATGAGCTGTTCTAGGCACCTTTACAGTTTTTTACATCATATATCAGCTCTTATTCTGCTATGTAGTAATTCGTCAACCCCTTTCCATAAAAAAGTTCATAAAAAACCAGAATTATTTAAAAACGTCAATCACGTACAGTCTGCTATTCGATCTTACCAGTTTATTCTGGTAGACCAGTATACCGAAACGTTGAAATGGACCAAACTTATTCACGGTGTTTTGACACCAAGAGGTCTACGATCTCATTCCATCGTGAT
>DAOVJS010000034.1 GCA_030673105.1 Spirochaetota bacterium | reverse complement strand
GCTTATCTCCCCCAAGAGTTCACATCGACGGGGAGGTTTGGCACCTCGATGTCGGCTCATCGCATCCTGGGGCTGAAGTCGGTCCCAAGGGTTTGGCTGTTCGCCAATTAAAGCGGTACGCGAGCTGGGTTCAGAACGTCGTGAGACAGTTCGGTCCCTATCTGCCATAGGCGCTGGATATTTGAGAGGAGCTGCTCCTAGTACGAGAGGACCGGAGTGGACGTACCTCTGGTGCACCAGTTGTTCCGCCAGGAGCATCGCTGGGTAGCTAAGTACGGAAAGGATAACCGCTGAAAGCATCTAAGCGGGAAGCCTGCCTCAAGATTAGATATCCCTTTCTCCTTGAGAGGACTGAAGGTACCTTGAAGACTACGAGGTTGATAGGCTGGAGGTGTAAGTGCAGTAATGTATTCAGCCGACCAGTACTAATATACCGTGAGGCTTGACCATATTATTTTATTTATTTTAGTTCTTTACCCGGGTGTCCGCTTAGTAAAGAAATCATTTTACATGCGGGCGCTATCGCTCTTTTAAAGTAACGATTTTTACCTAATATAAAGAAAGTTAAAGCAGAATATTAACCTGGTGATTATGGCGGGGAGGAAACACCTGTTCCCATACCGAACACAGAAGTTAAGCTCCCCAGCGCCGATGGTACTGCATGGGCGACTGTGTGGGAGAGTAGGTCATTGCCAGGTTTTTTAAATTTTTATGAAACATACCATACGAAACATACCGAAGGAAATTAAGTCCCGCATTATTCCGATGTAATATTGGGACAGCCTAATAAGAGGTTGTGATACAGCCTCAACTACTTTGCAGGGCCTTTAAAAAATCCCTGTCCCTCATTATATCGAAGAAATAAGAGTAACTCTTCAAACGGACCTGTACTGCTGATTGAAAAAGTGTTTTAAGGATATTTGAAATAGACTTCGTATCTTCATCATTCATGTTCCCTGCTATGCAGTTCAATGCGCTGCCTTTTGAAACTATTCTGGTTTCGTTAATATCATTGATATTAAAGCTGAATTCGGTCTTTTCATAATTTTTCTTTTTGGAAACTATTTTCGCAAACCAGTTATCCTTTTCAAAATCTTCAAAATAAACTCTGTCATCCACAATATAGAGCAGGCCGCCCAGAGTCACCTGCTTGTCGTTTGTCTTCCCTAAAAATGTTGCAAAGGTAAAAAAATGGACCTTACCGCCTTTTTCCTTTTCTTTTTCTTCCCAGAATTGTTTGGACTCTTCTGTTGTAGTATTCATGAAGTTCTCCTGATTTTTTACAATGTCCCCGCCATTATTAACAAATAGTAAAAATTAATGATTGAAGATCTAAATAAGATTATAATAGTATAGCATAGATTGATATGAAACGTCAATATTCATACGCCGGGTTACATTTTTAACAACAGGGGAGATTATATGAAACATACATTATCGTGTCTTGCGTACAATAAGCCTGGAGTGCTTGCAAAAGTCGCACGTTCCTTTGCTGAAGAGAATATCAATATATATTCCCTGACAGCAGGGGAAGTGGAAGAAGAGGACAAGTCCAGAATGACGATCGTGGTTGATGCAGATCAGGATACAATAAAAGGGGCGGAAAAGCGCTTATCGGAAATAGAGGAGATTATAAAACTCTATGATTTTCAGGAAGGAGATTTCATAGCCATGGAGCTTCTGCTGATAAAGATAAAAATAAAGCCCGAAAACATCCCCCAGATACTTCAGATCGCGGAGCTTTTTAATGCGCAGGTAATTGCAGTTTCAGATGTGTCAATGGTGCTGACGCTCGCTTCAGAGGAAAATAGAATAAACGGGATGGTTAAAATGCTGGGACCGCTGGGAATTATTGAAATGTGCCGTTCCGGGAAGCTGGCTGTAAGTGCTGCGGATGAGGGGGGGGAGAGAATAGAATGAAGGAAAATAATGGCGATCTCTATGATATGCATTCTCTTCTTGATAAAGCTAAATGTTTAGGGCCGCGGAAAATGGTGGTTGCGGCTCCTTATGACAGGGCCACAATTAAGTCTGTATCTATTGCCGGGCGGGAAGGGGTAATAGAGGCTGTCCTAATTGGAAATGAAAAAAGGATCAGGGAAAATGCTTCCCGGTTTGAAATTCAATTAGATTCACTTTCAGTCGTTCACACTCAGGAGGAGGACGTGCTTGACAGGTCTGCTTCCATGCTGCTGGAGGGGAAGGCAGGCTTTATCATGAAAGGCATGGTAGGAACAGGAAGCTTTATACATGTACTTCTTGATCCCGGGTGGAAAATCAGAACTGGCAGGATTTTAAGCCATGTCGGGATGCTCGAAATTACAGAAACAAAAAGGATATTTCTTATGTCAGACGGGGCATTAAACATACTGCCGAACTTCACAAGAAAGATACACATTGTTGCCAATGCAGTGGAAGCTGCCGGGAAAACAGGCTTTGGCTGTATTAAAGTAGCGATGCTGGCTGCTGTTGAAAAAATAAAACTCCCTGCCATGCCTGCCACCCTGGACGCGTTTCTGATGAAAAAGTACGCGGAGACAGGATATTTTGGTGAATGTGAAATAGACGGCCCCTTTGCTCTTGATAACGCGCTGGAGCCTGAAAGCGCCAGGGCAAAAGGCCTTAGCGGAAAGGTTGCCGGTTTTGCCAATATCCTTATTGTCCCCAATATTGAGACAGGAAACGCGATATGGAAATCCAGTACCTGCCTTCAGGGTGGGAATGCGGCCGGTGTTGTTCTGGGAGGTTCCTGCCCTATTGTCCTTCCTTCACGGTCGGATGATTATAAAACAAAACTGCTTTCAATAAAATTTGCAAGATTGCTGATGAATTGAGGATGTCCTCGAAAGCTCCTGAAAGAAGTTGAACCGGCCTTATTTTATAACTCTGGTTTTATCCATTAAAATTCTTGTATTTTATGCCAAAATTTATTACTGTAAAACTAATAAATCATTAAGTAAAAACCATAGGCAAGAAATATGCCTTATTATGAAAGATAGGCTTACTCGCCTATATTTGAAGGAATTAACATATCAGGAAAATATCATGATTCATTTAGCAAGAACTGTCTACCTGATTATTACAATTTATTTAATGCTCATTTTTGTGAGATTTATACTGGCATTTATGCGGCCGAGCATGTTCAACCCGATTGTACGATTTGTCTATAACGCAACTGACCCATATCTCAGGTTGTTTGCCGGGTTAAGGTTTTTAAGGATAGGAAACATAGATTTTACACCGATACTCGCTCTTTATCTTCTTTACCTTTTACGGGGGTTAAGTTATAACGTGATCCTGACAGGGTATTTCAGCCTGGCGATTCTTCTGAATATTGTTATAGAGCTGATCTTCAGATTTGTTTACTTTTTTATCTTTATTTTCATTGTAGCGGTCGGGTTGAGATTTATATTTGAGGCTATAGGATTAAGGACAAATAACGTCTTTATTTCTATAATTTATTCTCTCTCTGAACCTGCTGTAAGACCGGTGAGGGAAATGATTAAGTTGGGAAGCAGAAGGGGATTTGATCCGGCCGTGATAATTTCTCTTGCGTGCCTGGTGTTCTTGAGAGTCCTGCTTTTGCCTAAGCTGCTTAAGCTGATCAATATGCTTATGGGTTGAATTTAATCTCAGAGCGGTGTATTCATAGAAGATCCCCGCGGCCCGATATCGTGAATCCTAAAATAGAAGATGCTGAAATTGGAGGTATTCTGTGTACAGGTTAAGCGAGCTTGAAAGCAGGTATAAGGAAATCGAGAGAGAACTGTTAAATCCGGATGCGGCCTCCGATAAAAACCGCTACGCGGAGCTGACAAGGGAATATACAAATATTAAAAAAATTATAAATGAAGACAATAAACTGAAGGACATAGAAGGGGAGCTGAAAGAATACAGGGAAATGTTTGATTCGACTGATGATGATGAGGCTCTCTGCAAGGACATCAATCGGGAGATAGAAAGATTACAGCAGGAGAGAGATAGTACGGAAAAGAAAATACTCCTTTCTCTGGTACCGGAAGATCCATTGAGCGGTAAGAATATCATAATGGAAATAAGAGCGGGGACAGGAGGCGATGAGGCTGCGTTGTTCGCGGCAGACCTTTTTAGAATGTACAGCCGGTACTGCGAAAGAAAAAGCTGGAAAGTGGAACATATCAGCAGCAATGAAATAGGGGTTGGGGGTTTCAAGGAGATTATATTCAGTATATCGGGGAATGAGGTGTATCGAAAAATGAAGTTTGAAAAGGGCGTTCACCGGGTGCAGAGAATTCCGGTTACTGAATCGGGCGGACGGATCCATACATCTGCTGTTACCGTTGCTGTTCTTCCTGAGGCTGAGGAAACAGATATACAGATATCTCAGGAGGATTTGAGAATTGATGTTTACCGTTCAACAGGACACGGCGGGCAGAGTGTCAACACAACGGATTCAGCGGTTAGAATAACCCATCTTCCGACAGGGGTGGTAGTAACCTGCCAGGATGAGAAATCACAGCATAAAAATAAGGAAAGGGCCTTAAAGGTGTTGAGGGCACGTCTGTTTGAGATAGCGGAGAGAGAGAAAAAGGAGGCGGAAGCAAAGGAACGAAAGAGCCAGGTTGGCAGCGGCGACCGTTCAGAAAGGATCCGGACCTATAATTTTCCTCAAAACAGGATAACAGATCATAGAATAGGGCTTACCCTTTACAAGCTGGATTTAATTCTGGATGGAGAAATCGATGAGCTCGTAGAAGCATTGGTCGAGTCAGATGCAGAAAACAGGATGAGCAGTATCGGGATGAATAAAATCAGAAATGACGGCGTGTGAAAAAACCTTTAATCCAGATCATTCGAGAGGCTAAGGGAGAGCTGCCACAGGCGGATATATACTTACTCCTGGCGTATGCGCTCGGGAGGAGGAAGGAGTTTCTCCTCACATACCCACAATATTTCCCGACCCGGGCAGAGTTAGAGAAGTGGGAAGAATACAGGAAAAGACGGCTGAAGGGCGAGCCTGTTTCCTATATTACCGGGGAAAAAGAGTTTTACTCATTAGTCTTCAGGGTAAACCGTTCCACACTTATACCCCGCCCGGAATCTGAGCTCCTGGTTGATGAAGTTCTGCTAAGAAGACCTTCAAATCTCCTCGACATCGGGACTGGCTCCGGTAACATAGCGATATCCGTGAAGTATCATCTCCCTGAGTGCCGGATTGTTGCACTCGATAATAGTGAAAAAGTCCTTCTAACTGCCAGTCAAAACGCCTGCCGATTGCTCGGGCGCCATGATATTAAGTTTATAAAAAGTGATTATTTTAGTGAGCTCCGGGGAAAAAAATTTAATGTTATAGTCAGCAATCCGCCTTATATTAAAAGTGGAAGCATTTGGGATCTGGCTGTAGAAATACGTCTCTTTGAGCCGGGAATGGCCCTCGATGGAGGGCAGGATGGTCTTAATGCGTACAGGAGCATATTAAATGAAGGAAGGAAATTCCTTGAACCGGAAGGAAGAATAATACTGGAGATTGACCCGGAGTTACTGAACCATGTTCTGGATACTGCGTGTAATAACAGATACAGGGTTGAAAAGATTGCGAAAGATCTCAGAGGCGATGACCGTGTGGTTGTTCTGTATTAAAAGTATTGTTTTATAAGTCCCGGATTGCTGTAAAGCAGCGGGCGCAGCTATTTATGAAATAAAGGGCATTAAAAAAATGGAAAGTAAGATCGTTCCTGATATTCAGGATTTTATCGATTTGAACGGTTTTAACAAACAGGAGATCAGCCTTATAAAAAGGGCCTTCTCTTTTGCCTCAGCTGCCCATGAATCTCAGAAGAGGCACTCGGGCGAGCCATTCATTATTCATCCTCTCCATGTTTCGAAAATGCTGTTTGAAATGAGCTTTGATGCAAAAGTAATTGCTGCGGGACTCCTGCATGATACTGTTGAAGATACGGGAATTACCCTGGAGGATATAAAAAATCAGTTCGATCAGGAAGTCGCCAATCTTGTTGACGGAGTAACCAAGATCTCTCGAATAAGGTCAGAAAACATAAAACAGAGGCAGGCTGAAAATATACGCAAGATGCTCTTCTCGATGGTGAATGATATTCGGGTCATTCTCATTAAGCTGACAGATAAGCTTCATAATATGAGGACACTCGAATATTTGCAAAAGGCTAAAGCGCAGAGGATCGCGCGGGAGACTCTTGATATTTACGCGCCGCTTGCCGGAAGGCTTGGTATGGCAAAGGTAAAAATAGAGCTGGAGGATCTTGCTTTAAAATATCTGGAACCTGATTTCTACAATGATCTAAAAACCTATGTTACGCAGAGAAAGGAATTAAGAGAAAAGTATATCGAAAATGTGAAAAACATTCTTCAGAAGGAGTTTGTGCAATACGGTATAAATGCGCAGATACTCGGGAGGGCCAAGCATTTTTACAGCATTTATAAAAAAATGAAGGACAAGGATAAAACCTTTAATGAGATATTGGATCTTTATGCTCTGAGAATAATTGGGGGAACAGTTAAGGAGTGTTACGAGATTATGGGTGTTGTCCATAAATTGTGGATGCCCTTCAGAGGCAGATTCAAAGATTATGTTGCAATGCCGAAATCAAACATGTACCAGTCACTCCATACAACAGTTGTGGGTCCCGAAGGGAAGACCCTTGAGGTGCAGATTCGAACGGAAAAGATGGATATTATCGCTGAAGAGGGAATATCAGCACACTGGGCGTATAAAGAGGGCAGAAAAAAATTAAGCGGTATTGAGAAAGAGCTAACCTGGTTAAAGAAGTTGAAAATGTGGAAACAGAGTATGGATAACCCGGCCGGTTTCATGGAGGATCTTCAAAAGGACCTTCTCGAAGATGAAATATATGTCTTTACTCCAAAGGGGGATGTTATAGAGCTCCCTGTCGATTCGACACCTATTGATTTTGCCTACAGGATTCATACTGAGATTGGAAATCACTGTTTTGGAGCAAAGGTGAATGACCGGATAGTACAGTTGAGAAGGTCGCTACACAGCTGTGATGTTGTTGAAATTCTCACCAGTAAGAATGCGACGCCAAGCCGTGAATGGCTTGATGTGCTAAAGACCTCACATGCACGGTCTAAAATCAGGGCATATTTCAGTAAACATGAGATAAAGGAGGAAGGGCCCAGACCCCGGGAACATGAGAGTGAAGCTCAACATCATCCTGAGAAGAAGGAAGACAGGAGTATCAAAGAGAAATATGCGCAGGATGAGTTCAAATTAAAAGCTGAAGGTGAAAAAAATGTCCAGATGAATCTTGCGCAGTGCTGCAACCCTCACCCTGGAGATGCAATTATAGGCTACATAACAAGAGGAAGGGGCATAACCGTCCACAGGGTGAACTGCAAAAATCTCAAAGCGATCAGGGATTACCATAAAAGAAAAATCACGGTCGAGTGGGAGGAAAAAACAAAAAAAGTTTATACTGTTGATATTGTTTCTAAAGACAGATCAGGTTTGTTGATGGATATCACGACAGCGATCGCAAACACGAATGCTAACATCGTAGAGCTGCATTTAAAGTCAGGCCGTGATGGTCTGGTCAGGGCTGCCTTTAGAGTTCAGGTAAAAAACACGCATCAGTTGAAGATCTTTTTAAAAGATATAAAATCTATCCCCGAAGTTATTTCAATCGATTACACGTAGGTCTCTACACTTTATGTCCTATTTAAGCGTGTATCCCGGTTCCATGCCCCATTGATCTATAAAAAATACACTTTTTTTAAAAAAATATAAAAAATTATACAAAAAATGATTGACAAGTTATAAAATTCGTATATTATTTAAAAAATGTGTGGGGAAAAGTGGTGATTTTTCCCATATTGTGGTATACTTTTACTAAAAAGTATAATAGCCACATAATTTTTATCCGGATTAAACTACGATGGGCTAATGCAGCAATGTATTAAGTGAATAAATATGGGTTAATACTGTCCCTGTATAAAGTGGTGGATATGTTTATCGGTGAATACAGACATACCTTAGACGATAAGGGGCGGATAGCCATACCGGCAAAGCTGAGGTACTCGAAGGTTGGCGAGGAAGAGTACTGGGTTGCGACAAAGGGATTTGACCGCTGTCTCTTTGTATATCCAAGGGCTGAATGGAAAGTGATTGTTGAAAAGCTCAATGAACGTCTCTCGTTCACAAAGAAGGATGAGCGGTCATTTTTAAGGATGTTTGTTTCTCCTGCGAATGAACAGGCTGTGGATAAGCAGGGGAGGATTGCGGTTCCACAGAGTTTGAGGGAATACGCCGGAATACAGAAAGACGTGGTGATACTTGGAGCAATAAATAGAATTGAAATATGGAGTGAGGGACATTGGAATAAATACAGGGAAGAAAATGAAAAGAGTTTTGATCTTCTTGGTGAGAAAATAGCCGATCTGGGGCTTTAGGGGGACCGATGTTTATTCATAAACCTGTAATGGTAAGTCAGGTACTCTCGTGCCTTTCCATCAAAGATAATGATATAATTGTAGACTGCACCCTGGGGGAGGGCGGCCATACATCTTATTTCCTTAAAACGATAAAAAATGGAAAGGTAGTTGGAATTGAGCAGGATGGAGAGATACTTGAGAGCGCGGTTTATCGTTTCAGGAAATATAAACAGGCATTTATTCCGGTACAAGCCAATTTTTCACATTTAAAAGGCATTATGGATGAGAAGATTGGGGGTAAAGTTGACAAAATATTTTTTGATCTTGGTATTTCCATGTTTCATATCAAGAAGAGCGGAAGGGGATTCTCTTTTTCTACAGAGGAACCTCTGGATATGAGGCTGGATCTGTCGAGATCGTTACGGGGGACAGACGTAGTAAACAGTTTTGATAAGAGAAAACTGGCCGAAATAATATGGGCTTATGGTGAGGAGAGGTTCTCTAACAGGATTTCACAATTCATTGTCAGAGAGAGGGAAAAGAAGCCGATAAGAACCTCACTGCAATTAGCCGATATTGTAAAAAGAAGTATTCCAAGAAAATACTGGCCGAAAAATATTCACCCTGCGACGAAAACCTTTCAAGCTATAAGGATTTTCGTAAATGATGAAATAGAAATTCTTGAGAACGCGTTGAGAGATGGGATTGAAAGTTTGAAATATGAAGGTCGAATCGGAGTGATAAGTTTCCATTCGCTTGAGGACAGGATCGTAAAGTCTGTGTTTAAAGAGCTGACCAGGGGATGTACATGCCCTCCCGATTTTCCAGTTTGCGTATGCGGGAAAAGGAAGGTGCTTAAAATACTAACGAAAAAACCTTTGACTCCTGAGGAAAAAGAAAAGAAAGAGAATCCGTCTTCCCGCAGTGCCCGCTTCAGGTGTGCAGTGAAGCTGCAGTCAAACGTGGCGGATAGGGTGAAACAGGATGTGAAGGAAATCGCGTAGACCGGGATAAAACAGATGAATAACAGTCAGTATGCTGCAACGCTGAAAAGGATGGTGAAACTCATCATCTTTTTTACGATAATTTTTTCTCTCATATTCTGTGTTACATGGCAGAATGTTCACATGAACCTTCTAAATAAGGAAATAGGGGATCTTGCGAAAAAGAGGAATGAGCTTGAAAAAAACATCTATTTAATGAATATTGAATTTTCTTACTTAAAATCCAGAGAGAGGATAAGAAAGATAGCTCAGAAAGAGCTTAACATGGTACCGGTTACTTACAGGGACATAAATCTCATTGTTTATTAGCTTATTAACCTACAAAGTTTAAAAGGATATGCGTAAAACCATACTTGCCGGATTAATGGAGGATGCCCGGGTAACATTTATAAACGATAGAACTGTTTATAAAAATGTTTTTGTATCTTCCATATCAACCGATACGCGATCTTTGAAAGAAGGGGATCTTTTTGTAGCCCTGGCCGGAGAGAGATATGAAGGCCACTCATTTATTGACAACGCGTTAAAAGGAGGGGCCGCAGGAATTGTCTTTGAAACGGGTAGAATAGATAGTGTAAAACGGTATTTTGCAAATTATCCGGAGGTATTTTTTATAGGGGTTCCGGACACGAGAAAAGTCCTTGGGAAAATTGCAAAAAATTATCTAAATAATTTTTCTTTAAAAAAAATTGTAGTAACCGGTTCTGCCGGTAAAACAACCACAAAACAGTTAATTAAAGCTGTTCTTTCACAGAGGTATAATGTTGTTTCAAGCGCACAGAGTTACAACAATGATATAGGTGTGCCGAAGACAATTTTTAATATTGATAAAGATACCGATATGCTCGTCCAGGAACTCGGAACAAATCATCCTGGTGAGATAGCATATCTTTCGGATATAGTGCGACAGGATTTTGCGCTTATAACAAATATCGGTCCCGCGCATATTGGGTTTTTCAATAGTGAGGAGTCCATAGCGAGGGAAAAAAAAAGCGCGCTTGAGCCTCTGGGTCCGGATGGAGTAGCTTTTTTAAATGCTGAGGACAAATTTTTTCAGTTTTTAAAAAGGGACCTTTCAGCACAGGTAAAGAGCTTCGGTCTGAAAAAGGGTGATTTGCACCCGGAAAAAGTTATAAAAATCGGTCTGGACTCTTCGGAGTTTGTAATGGCAGGGGAAAAAATTCGGTCAAGGGTCACTGGAAGACATGGAATAACAAATGCGGCAGCCTCTGCTATTATCGGCATTTACTTCGGGCTCACTATCAGGGAAATAAAAAAGGGTATTGAAAGTTATGCAGGCGAGAAAGGGAGAGGCTCTATTTTTAAACTAAATGGCGCGACGGTAATTGATGAAAGTTATAATGCCAACCCCCTTTCAGTATCGGCTTCAATACAATTTATCTCAAATGTTACTGTTCAGGGTAAAAAGATCCTAATTCTGGGGGATATGCTCGAGCTGGGAGATAAATCAGAATACTACCATAGATATATTGCAGAGGATATAATAAGAGGCGGTATAAAGTCTCTTTATACTTACGGGCAGATGGCGCGGGTAACCGCTGAAGCCTGTAAAGATAAAGGTCACCCCGGTGTGCTTTACTTTAAAGATATAAAAGAACTGGTATGCTGTTTAAAGAAAGAAGTGAGAAAAGGAGACCTTATTCTTGTTAAAGGATCGAGGGCCATGAAGCTAGAGAGAGTCATTCAAGGCATGGCAGAGCCGTCAGCTTTTCAGTAGCCGTGTTTGCAGATTTGCAGCAGCCGATTAGTTAACGGGGAGGGGAACTTGTTTTATCATTTTGTGTATCCGCTGTACAGGTATTTTTTTGCCTTTAACGTATTCAGATATATCACGTTCAGGTCTGTATACGCGGCTGTAACTGCCATCCTCATTTGCTTTATTTTCGGGCCGCCGCTCATTAAAAAGCTGAAAGCCATGGGGATTGGAGAAAAGGTGCGTGAGGATACCCCGGAAAGGCATGGTCAAAAGGCCGGTACCCCATCGATGGGCGGGATTCTCATAGTGTTTTCGATCTTAACTTCAATATTTTTATGGGGAAATTTCTCAAGCCACTATACTATACTTATTTCAGTGGCAACCTTTGGCTTCTGTGTAATCGGATTTTTTGATGATTATCTTAAGTTTGTCAGGAGAAGTTCCAAAGGGCTGCACGCGCGCGTTAAATTAGTTACACAGGTCCTGGTATCCGCAGCGGTCGTGCTGTATCTCTATTTCGGACCGGAGAGGAGTAATTTAACCACGCTTTTATATTTGCCGTTCATCAATGAACCGGTCATTGACCTGTCATACTTCTATATACCATTTGGAATACTTCTCCTTGTAGGAGCCACCAATGCTGTAAATATGACCGATGGGCTTGACGGTCTCGCCGCAGGACTGGTTATATTTGTTATTTCTGCCTATGCCGGGATGAGCTATCTCTCGGGTCATAAAGATATCGCAAATTATCTCAGGATTCCTTATATCCCGGGCAGTGCTGAGCTGACAATTTACTGTATGAGTGTTCTGGGCGCGAGCATAGGTTTTTTATGGTTCAACAGCCATCCGGCAGAGATCTTTATGGGAGATACAGGTTCTCTTTCGCTTGGAGGATCGATCGGAATTATTTCACTTTTAATAAAAAAAGAGATGCTCCTGATAATTGTTGGAGGTGTTTTTGTCGCGGAAGTATTATCCGTGATTATTCAGGTCATATCTTTTAAACTGTTCGGGAAGAGGGTATTTTTAATGTCTCCGATTCACCATCACTTTGAGCTTAGGGGATGGTCTGAATCTAAAATTATTGTTCGGTTCTGGATTGTCGGTGCAATGCTGGCCCTTGTCGCTCTAAGCACACTTAAAATTCAATGAAGGCGGATATGAACGTACAGGATCCCGATAAGAAGATGATTTTACATGAGGAGAGCACAGGGGACATTGATTATATACTGCTCTCTGTTATTGTGATATTTTACGGCCTCGGGATCGTAATGGTGTTCAGTGCCGGTATCAATGAAGGGCTGAAACTGGCCGACAAGTACTATTTTCTAAAACGGCAGATTGTATGGGCAGTCATGTCCCTGAGCGCGTGCATTCTGTTTATTTTTATCGACTATTCGATTCTGGAAAGGATTAAAAAAGTACTTGTATGGGGGATAGTTATACTGCTCGTGGTGCTCCTCTTTCCTTCGCTTGTGAGGATAGGGATCGTCCATCCATCCCGGCGCTGGTTTAAGATCTCTTCAATGGGATTTCAACCATCACAATTCGCGAAAATAGTACTCATCATATACCTGTCGTCAATTTTATCAAGAAAGGCCGGAAGGATTAACGATTTTTATAGAGGGTTTTTGCCTCCCTTTCTTGTCATTTCAGTTATTTCTTTTCTTGTTTTTGTTGAGCCTGATTTTTCAACAGCATTTATACTATTCTTTCTTTCTATTTTGATGTTTTTTATCGCAGGGATCCGACGCATCTCAATCATTTCACTTTTTCTTGTATCCATTCCCGCGCTTTTCCTGATGATAAGCGGGAAAGGGTACCGAAAAGAGAGGATAATGGGATTCCTTAATCCATGGTCTGATCCAACAGATAAAGGCTACCAGATTATCCAGTCGTTCAGGGCCTTTGCTTTCGGCGGTTTAACCGGTGTTGGCCTGGGGAGGAGCATACAGAAGATGAAGTACCTGCCGATTCCGCATACTGATTTTATATTTGCAATAATTGCGGAGGAAATGGGGTTTCTGGGTGTAACAGGAGTTATCTTGCTTTACCTGCTTTTTGCGTATCGTGGATTTACCATTGCCTGCTCTCAGGGAGATGCCTTTGAATTCTTTATGGCTTTCGGCATTACTTCACTTATTACCTGGGAAGCCATATTTAATATTGCTGTTGTTACAGGGATGCTGCCTTCAACAGGGATATCTCTGCCTTTTTTAAGTTACGGCGGGTCAGGTTTGCTATCGAATTCTATTCTTGCGGGGGTCCTTCTTAATATATCAAAAAGGCGCATTCACGCATCCTATCGGTCCGGGAAAATGGTATGGGAAAGATAATAGAGGGATATGAAAAAAATAATGTACGGTTGAAAAAGGCAATAAGAACGGTACTGATCTCATTTATAGTGATCCTGATAATGCTGTTAGTCGTTGGAATTGTCGTCAGAATACAAAAAATGGTCCTTCTTCCGATTAAAGAAGTCAGGGTATATGGAACAGGTTACATAAAAAATAGTGAGATATTAAATGCGATCAATCTTGACGCGTACAGATCAATACTATCCTTTAGCAAGAAAAGAGCGAAGGCTTCCATCTTACAGGATAAGAGAATAACCGGTATTGAAATTGCGAAGGTGTATCCTGATACCCTGAGAATTTATATAGCGGAAAAGGAAGAAAAAATAACTCTTAATGTTAACGACCGCCTCTACCGCCTGAGTGCGGATGGAATTGTTCTTACCGAGGCAGACCGGCAGGTCGAACTGACAGATCCATTGATTACACTTAACTCAAATAGTGACGATATTAATATTGGAAGCCCGGTAGATAATTTCATGGTTAGAAATATCATGGTTTCGATTAATAAGCTCGAAAAAGAGTATCCTGATTTTTATGAAAATATAAAAGACATTACAGTGACTGCCGGAGGAGTATATATACAGTTTAAAATGAATAATTATAAAATCTATCTTGGTAAAGATGTTACGATAGAAAAGCTCAAAAAACTGCGTGTACTTTTTGCTGTTTTAGAAAGTAAATCCGGTGGATTGAATGGCCGGGAGGGTGTGATGGAGATAGATATGAGTTTTTCTCATGCGGCGGTGAGAGGAGGGGAGATAGAATATGAGTTACAATGACTATGTATTAGCAGGGCTTGATATAGGCACAACAAAGGTATGCGCGGTAATAGGGCGATTGAATGAATACGGTTCGGTTGATATTCTCGGAATTGGAGTAACTCCTTCCAAAGGCTTACGTAAGGGTGTTGTTGTGAATATAGAGTCCACGGTTCAATCGGTTGCCACTGCTATTGAAAAGGCTGAGCTCATGGCCGGGATAGAGGTAAAATCTGTCTTTTCAGGCATTGCCGGCGGGCATATTGAAGGAAAAAACTCAAAAGGCGTTGTTGCTGTGTCAAACAGGAGTGGAGAGATTACCGCGGTCGAAGTAGCGCGGGTAATAGACGCAGCGAAGGCCATAGCCCTTCCCATGGAGCGGGAAGTAATTCATGTTCTTCCACATGAATTTATTGTCGACAGCCAGGAAGGGATAAAGGATCCGATCGGTATGAATGGTGTAAGGCTTGAGGCAGAGGTTCATATTGTGACAGGAGCGGTAGCATCCGCGCAGAATATTGTTAAAAGCGTGAATAGAGCGGGGTATGTTGTCGACGATATTGTTCTTGAACCCCTTGCTTCCGCACTTGCGACCTTAAAAGATGACGAGAAAGAATTAGGTGTTGTGCTTGTGGATATAGGCGGCGGGACAACGGATGTGCTTGTTTACAAGAGCGGGAGTATTCGGCATACGAATGTGATTTCAATGGGAGGAAACCACGTTACAAATGACATATCGATCGGGTTGCGAACCCCTGTGCATTCTGCGGAGGAAATCAAGAAAAAATGGGGGATAGCGCTTTCTGAGCTCGCGGAGCCTGATGAGATGGTTGAAATACCCAGCGTGGGTGGAAGGAAGCCCACCATTATGCCAAGGCAGGTC
>DAOVJS010000207.1 GCA_030673105.1 Spirochaetota bacterium | reverse complement strand
TACTGAATTGGTGATTTAATCACCAAGAACTAATTAGAGGATGCGGTTATAAAATAAACAGTGCGAAGGCTTTACCGTTCCGTGTATCAAAATCTCAAAATCTGTGTTTTATGAGGAGGGAAAAATATGCGCTGTGATCAGCCGGATATTGAGAGAATTTTTTCGGCGTTTGAACACCGGAAATTAGACCGGGTTCCAAATTTTGAAATTCTCATCGAGGATAAACATACAAGCCGCCTTCTCGGCCGCACGGTCGGTCATACTCTTGGCTCCGCAAAAGGTGCTTCAGAGGATGAATATGTAAATCCTCCCATGGATGCTGGAGATTACATCGAAATCTGTCAATTGATCGGGCAGGACGCGATCGGAATGGAGGCCCTCTGGGCGCCGTTGAAAAGGAAGGATGAAAATGGGAATCTGCATATAATTACTGACGGGAGCATCCATACATGGGAGCAGCTTGACCGTGTGATTCCTTATTCAAAAGAGCTTGATATTGAGCCCAAACGTAAGTATTTGCGTGAATATATAAACGCGTGTAAGGGAACAGGGGCAGGAACAACCATAATGACTGCCGCACCGATTATGACGCCCTATCAGTTTATTGTGGGGTTTGAGGAATTTATGATTAAACTCATTACAGACCGGGATTTCATTGAAAAGGTAATTTCCCTGTGTATGGACTATTATATCGAGATAATAAAAATGGCATGCGAAGAGGGGATATCCTGGATTTACATAGGTGATGATGTTGGCGGAAAGGGGGGCCTGCTCATGGGGCCCGAGCTCACGCGGAAATACGCGATTCCCTGTTATAAACGAATTGTAAATTTGTGCAGGGAGTATAACATACCTGTGGCACTACACAGTTGCGGTAACGCCGTTGAAATTATCCCTGATCTGATAGAAATTGGGATCGTCATGTATAATCCTGTAGAACCGACTTCAGGTGCTGATATATATGAAGTCTACAAAAAGTATGGCGATAAGATATGTTTCAGCGGGAATATCGACATTGCGGGTGTGCTGGCATTGGGCACTCCTGATGAGGTTGAAACGGATGTTCTGGAGCATATTGAGGTCCTCGGAAAAAAAGGCGGGTATATACTCACCTCAAGCCACAGTATTACAAATGATGTGCCTTTTGAGAATTTTATGTCTATGATAGCCGCAGGGCACAGATATGGCAGGTTTCCCCTGAACAGAAACCAGCCATTCCAAAAAGATTGCTTCGCGGCAGTGCGGCTGGAGGAGATTAAAAAACACCGTGCAGAGGGAAAATTGGAGCAGAAGAAGTTCACTCCGGCAACCCGTTACGGTGTCTGTTCCGGATGCGAAAAAAGAAAGGTAACCTTTGAAGTCCCGGGTGGTGAGATGCTCTGTGAGCAATGCTTTCATGAAAAGGGCTGGATACTGGTACATGATGGACCGGATAGCGGATGGCGGCAAAAGGGTGAACAGAATAGCGTGAAAATCTGCTGAGACTGTCTTTACGGCGGGAGAATCCCGGGCAATTAATAAGCATGGCAGTGTTGAGTACGGGGCTGAACAGGGTAACAAAAACAGGATTAAGGAGTGACAGAGATGGAAAGGCTTGCACTGGTGTACAGGGTTAAACCTGGAAAGAATGATGAATACATAAAGGCTCATAATGAGATATGGCCTGAAATACTGAAGGGCCTGAAAGAGGCAGGATGCCGTGAGATGACGATTTATCTCCGGGGGAATCTTCTATTTCTTTATGCGCTCATTGATGATATCGCCGCTTTTACAAAGACCCGTGAAAAAGATCCACACTATCATAAATGGAATGCCTGGATGGCAGAGCTTCTTGAGCATCCATATGATGAAGAGGAGCCTTCTTCTTTCGCCAGACTTGATGAGATATGGAGATTTGAAGCTGATAAGGTGTAAAACCGGCCTATTTACGGGTTTAAGCATTAAAATGTCTGTGAATAATCGCGTAAACGTATTTTTATAGGAGGGGATTTGAAGGAACTGTATAAACTGGTAGAAATTATGAGGAAGTTGAGAGGAGAAAATGGGTGCCCCTGGGACCATGAACAGACTCATGAAACCCTGAAACCATACCTCCTCGAAGAAACATATGAAGTGTTGAATGCAATTGATAGTAAACAGGATAAGGATCTGGAGGAAGAACTGGGAGACCTGCTTCTTCAGATCGTCTTTCATGCTCAGATTGCTTCGGAGCAGGGAAGGTTTACGATTGATGATGTTGCCGGAACAATTGTGGATAAGTTAATAAGGCGGCATCCCCACGTTTTTGGTGATACAAAGGTTAATAGCTCTGAGGAGGTGCTTGAAAACTGGGAGGAGATAAAAAAAAGAGAAGGGAAAGAGTCTGTCCTGGATGGCGTGCCGGAATCTTTGCCTGCCCTGCTTAAGGCCAGGAGAATACAGGAAAAGGCAAAAAGGGTAGGGTTTGACTGGGACAGCATTCAGGGAGCTTTTGAAAAAGTGCTTGAAGAGTTTCAGGAGCTTAAGGATGCCGTGGGGAGAAGAAAAAAGAAGGACATAGAGGATGAATTCGGCGATATACTGTTTTCAATAGTAAATATTTCCCGGTTTATGGAAATTGATGCGGAGGATTCCTTGAGAAAAACCATAAATAAGTTTAAAGAGAGATTTCAATATATCGAGAAAAAAGTAAAAAAAATAGGTAAAAAGCCGTTAAAAAATTATTCTATTCAAGAGCTTGATCTCTTATGGGAAGAGTCTAAAAATAACTGAACATTTAAAATGAATGCATGGGAAGAGGATGATGATGCCGGAACAATCATTTTTAAAACCAATTGTAAATAAAAAAATGAAAAATGAAGATCCTTTCGAGTACTACCTTCTTAAAAAAGTAGGAAAAACAATAAAAAAATATGGAATGATAGAAAGGGGTGACAAAATTCTTGTCGGGGTTTCCGGGGGAAAAGACAGTCTATCCCTTCTCAAAATATTGAATGACCGAAAAGGATTTTATCCCAACAGTTATGAATTTCTTGCCCTTCATATTGTTTCAAATCTAGCCTGTGATGGTTTGATGAATCCGGATATTATTAAAAAGTATTTTACAGATAATTGTTATCCCTTCAGGATTGTTGAAATGAAGATAGATGTGGGAAAAAAAGGACTCAGCCCTTTCTGGTGCTCATGGAACCGGAGGAGGGCGCTGTTTGAAATGGCAAATAGATGGGGGTACAATAAAATAGCCCTGGGGCATCACAGAAACGATGTTATTGAAACACTCCTTCTAAATATTTTTTATCAGGCTGAACTGTCAACAATGCTGCCGGTTCAGAGGCTTTTTAACGGGAAAATAACCATAATAAGACCTCTCTATAACATACCCGAATCAGATACGAGAAAATTTTCACGGCTATATAACTTTCCTGCTGTCCACTGCAGGTGTCCTATCGAAAAAGAGACAAAAAGGGAAATGTTTAAAAGAATTGTCAATGAAATAGAGTGGAACCATCCAAAGGCAGGTGTAAACGCGTTGAGGTCCCTTGAAAATATAAACGAGGAATATCTGCCGGGAGTTGTTGTTGTAGATGATGTTGTTGTTTAACGCGGAATTATTGTAAGGCAAGAACTCAGGCTTTTTCTTTCAGTGCATTCGCGTATTCTTTTTCCGTTGAAGAATCAAATCCGCAGAATATGATCTCATCAAACATACCGGGATTTTGCTTTACAAACTTTATGACCGCGCTGACAGCCGTTCTTGAAGCCCTGTTAACGGGGTATCCGTAAACTCCGGTGCTGATTGAAGGAAAAGCGATTGTTCTCAAGCTGTTGTCCATAGCGGCCTGCAGGCTGTTTTTGTAACAATTCTTCAAATATTCCTGTTCATCCCGCCCCCCGCCCCCCCATACAGGCCCTACTGTGTGT
>DAOVJS010000146.1 GCA_030673105.1 Spirochaetota bacterium | reverse complement strand
GCTCTTTCCCATCATCCAGATATTTTTGTGTTAAACTCTTTGCCTCTTCTTCATCACCGCGGATAATTGATTCCGGCAAGTCATCAAACATAGATACTCCTCCATGTTTATTATAATTTTATCTTAAGCACATAAAAGTGCACAAAGAATCCTTGATCTATGCATATTTTGCCCGCCGGTTAGAATGATCATTTTCCTCTATTGAACTTGAAAGAATCTTCAAGCTTTTTGTCTTTTTTTGCTTTTTCATATATTCTATTGAGCTCCTTTCCTGCCTCATCATCTATCCGGTATTCGTGTTCCTTTATCTTCTTTTTCACCAGTTCGGTCGTATACTGCCATGCAGATTTGGATCCCATTTCCTGCCACTGCCCCAGATTCGAATGATTAAAAAGCTCAGGCTCCCAGTACTCCTTTCTGAAATTCTCGAACGTGCTCCTGCGCCCGATAAAACTCTGCCCGGGCCCGACCGCCGCTATTTCATCCAGCATAAGCCTCCTGTCGTTAAATTCCTCTTTCTTTAAAATATTCTTTATATACTCGATAATTTCATAATTGATGACCAGCATTTCCGCGGAATATATTTCTCCGCAGGACAGCAGCCCGCCGGTCCTGAAAGCCCTGGCACCGGCCAGCCCCGCAATCAGAGTGTGCACGCCGTTCTCGAACGCGGCCTGTGCGTCAGGCTCTTTTGCCGCTGTGTTCAAAGACTTGGCTATTACCGGTATGTCGTAGTAATTACAGAGCGAGATCTTATGCAGTGTAGCACGGGTGTACTCCGCCGAACCGTAGACAAACGTGGAGTATTTCATGTCAAAAGGATCTGCTTCAAAAGCGTCATCCGGCGCAATGTAATTACTGCCCTTTGTGTTTATAAGATTGAGCATCGTCAGCCCCGCCATATGCTCAAACATACTCTGAAGCAGTGTTGAAAGCATGGTTATGGGTGCGCTCACCCCCGCAACGGGCATGGTCGAGACCCACATCGGGATACCTTTGTCCAGCAGGTGGCAGGCAACTTTTAACCCGTTCTTGTCAAAAGACCGGGGGCTTATCATCCATACACCGAAAGTAAACCTCTTCCCTGCTACCCGGGCCATTTCATACAAGTAGTCGGCACATTCAGGTGTCGGCTTATCCATGTGCTCGTAAATATCGTTGCACCTGAATCTTGAATATTCATAAGATATCTTGTGCATTAACAGGATCTGCAAATGGATAGGCACGTCTAGCGGAACAACCGGTGCAGAGCCCACAGCATCGAGAGCGTCCCCCAGCTTTGTTAATTCAATTAGATCTTTTGTTGTCGTCGCTCTCAATTTGCCGGTGTCCAGATCATAATAGGATGTCTGATGGGCGCCCGCGTCTATGATCCAGCTGTCCTTTCCATAATCAGGTAAATCGTAATGCGCATTTTCCAAAGCCTTCTGTACCAGATCGCTCCTGAACTTCACCATGTTTTTTTCGATTTTAACCCCTTCATAATCTGAAAGCAGATTGACGATACCTTCATGGGGGATATTGACCCCGACATTTTCCACGAGATATAAAGCTTTTTCGTTCATAATGTCGATCTGATCTTTATCCAGGCCGCCGTGAAGCGTAAAATCTTTGATAAACATTTTCTTCTCCGCGAATAGATTTCTCGTCACTTCTTACGCTGACTCTTAGCTTTTCAATTGTGACCCCACCACCACGCACCGGGCCGATCAATATTCGAAGTGTAGAGTTCCTATCATATCCTAAATTTGAAAGAATCCTCAAGTTGTTTATCATTTTTTGCCATTTCGTAAATCTTATCAAGCTCCTTTTTAACATCCTTGTCTATCCTGTATTCATGTTCCCTTATCTTCTCTTTTACAATTTCATTTGCGTACTGCCAGAGGGTTTTTGACCCCATTTCTCTCCACTGCCCCAGATTTGAGTGAATAAAAAGCCCAGGCTCCCAGTATTCGTCTCTAAATCTTTCAAAAGTATTTTTCCTTCCTATAAAACTTTGGCCCGGCCCAACCTCTATTATTTCGTCAACCATAAGGTTCTCTTCACTGAACTCCTCTTTTTTTAAAATGCTTTTTATATATTCAACGATCTCGCAAACAATTACGAGCATTTCAGCAGAGTACAATTCCCCGTGGTTCAATAATCCTCCGCACCGAAAGGCCCTCACGCCGGACAAAGCTGCAAGGAGTGTGTGAGAGCCGATCTCAAAAGCAGCCTGAGCATCGGGTTCTTTTGCGGCGGTTAAAAGCGTTTTTACCATCAGCGGTATATTGTAGTAATTGCAGAGAGAAATCCTGTTCAGTGTAACCCGGGCATATTCAGCTGACCCGTAAACAAATGTTGAGTACTTCATGTCAAAGGGGTCGGCTTCAAATGCGTCATTCGGGGAAATATAATTAAAGGATTTTGTATTTACCAAATTCAGTATGGTCAGGCCCGCGAAATGCTCAAACATGCTCTGCAGTAAAGCCGACTGAAGGGTGATCGGGGCACTGACCCCGGCCACCGGCATGGTCGACACCCACATTGGTATACCTTCATCCAGAAGTCGGTACATGACATCCAGGTTTTTTTTATCAAAAGACCGTGGGCTTATCATCCATACCCCGAAAGAAAACCACTTTCCGGCAGCCTGTGCCATCTCGTGTATGTAGTTCGCGCATTCAATGGTTGATTTATCCATAATATCGTATATATCGTTGCACTTGTACCTGGAGTATTCATAGGAGATCTTGTGCATCAATATTTCATGAAGGTGGATCGGTACATCCAGAGGCTTCACAGGAGCTGCGCCAACAGTGTCCAGTGCATCACAGAGTTTGGTGAGTTCAATCAAATCGGCGGTCACCGGGTCGCGCATCTTTTTTGTATCCAGATCGTAATATTTTGTCTGATTTACACCCGAGGAAATAACCCAATTACGGCTGTCTTTCGCGTAATCAGGCAGGACATATTTTGACTTTTTTATCGATTCCGTCACCAGATCATTTTTAAACCTGACATTATTTTTTTTAATAGCCACACCATTGTAATTTGAAAGCAGACCCAAAATACCTTTGTGCGGAATATTGATGCCAATGTTTTCTACCAGGTAAATGGCTTTTTCGTTCATCACATCGATCTGGTCTTTACTAAGGCCGCCCTGCAGCGTAAAATCTTTGATAAGCATCTTGTTCTCCTGCAAATAGTTATTCACCGATGACTTTAAAGCGGTATTCATTCGGGGAGAGTTTTGTAAGCCTCCTGAAAATACGATCAAAATAACTGTGGTTCTTGAACCCGGTCTCGTAAGCTATTTCAATGATATTCATGTCGCCGCTTAACAGGAGCTCTTTTGCCCTGTCAATTCTTAAACTGAAAACATAGTCCGTTAAGGTATACCCGGTTACCTTTTTAAAAAACTTGCAGAAATAAGACGTGCTCATGCATGCTAAATGTGACATTGAATCCAAGGTAATTTTTTCACAATAATTCTCCCTTAAATAGGAAAAAACGTTTTTCAATCTTTCAATATCGTGATGCTTCTTACTATATATAAATAGATCGGAGGAGAATTTTCTGAAATACCTGACAATAAGCAGCAGTATTTCCGTTAAATAGTTTTTAACAGCCAGCTGAAAAAAATCATTCTTTTCCTGCTTTTCAAGATAAATTTTTCTCACCAGGTCCAGCACTGTGTCAGAACAAAAATCCTCTGCCGGTATCCTGTTTGTAAATTCAGAGCTGTGATCAAAAAACGGCCGCAGATATTCAAAATCATAGCTGTTCTGACCAATACTGTATACAAACTTTGGCAAAAAATATAAATCTATACTTTTAAACGAACCATTGTTGTTTGCTTCGAGCCGATGAAATTCTGAATTGCCTATTATAAAAATGTCTCCATCATTTGCCTCATATTTTTTGTTTTCCACATAAACAGAGCCTCCCCCATTGTAAATGTATATAATCTCAAAAAAATCATGGTAGCTTGGTGTCAATATGTAATCAAATGAATAGGCGTGGAACAGAATCTCAAGCGGGCAATCTTCAGAGAAGGATACATCATATTTACCCGACGGAGAAAAAATTAATTCTGTGGGAGACAAAAAAAGTGGAAAAATATCTTTTATTTTATCCATGTTTGATCCGATGCTCCCGTCTTTTTGCATGACGACACCTCCTGTTTGAAATGAAACAACCGATTCAGTCATTTTATCAAACCCTTTAAATCTTATCAACAATATTTAACATTACTAAAGTCTGTTTTCTCAATAAACTCATTAACAATTTTTAGTAATCCATAATGATAAAGCGGAAAAACAAATCCCACTTTATCAGCATTCGATTTAAACTCTTCTTTTTATTCTCCTGCCGTACAGTATCTTTGTAACTCATAATCTTCTACATGTGTACTCAATTCCCAAATAGAAAAGGCTCAGCCAATTGCCTGAGCCTTTCAATCAATTCGAGTTTGATGGATCAGCTTATTTCACTTCCACCACATCCGTGAAGTTCAGATGAATCCATACTTTGTTAGGCGGAAAGTTACCACTATCCTCATCATTCGAGTGGGCCACAAAGTGGATTTCTCTCTCATCCGGATTTGCAATTGAATAATTTGCAGGGTCCATCGGACTAAAGAAACCCTTTCTGTCTTTGCTGTAGATCGCGTAGGTATCGGCGTCACGGGAACGCCCGGTGTACATCATGTGCCCGTCAAGCCCCTCATATACCAGCTCTCCATTGACGAAAACGTCGGCAGGCCCCCATGAAGCGAGATAAGTCCGGACCTTCGGCATTACAGGCGGTCCCTGCCTGGTGTCCCCGTGCAGCCAGACAAAATCAGCTATGCCGCCTTCCCAGAACTCGGGCCCTTCTGCAAACTTCTTATAGACAATTTTGATATCACCGCTGTAAGTCTTTCCCTTTCAGGATTGATCGACCCGTTGAATGTCACTTCCGGATACAGCAAACAACCCTATACTCGCCGAGAAACCGGCAGTTTTCCTATTTTTTCCAGCTCATCCGCTACTTCTTTCAAGCCGAGCTCCTCGAGCTTTGCCCTTGTTGGACGACCGGTAGCTTTATCCCAGCCTCTTTTATCGTAGTAGCTGTCCAGCACAGCATTGAATATCTTCATGTTCAGCTTTGTGCCGTCGGATTTTTCCGGATATTCATAGTACCATTCACCCGTGGAATCGATCTCCCTGTCCCTGTTGTAATTTCTTATGTGTATGGCCCTGTCGAGGTTCCGGATCCTTTCACCGGCTTTGTCGATAAAAGCTGTGTCAATATCCAGACCGGTCAGCGGTGCGAGCATTTTAGCCTCGGCGTCTATGTCACCGTAGTAATCTTCGGCTACAAGATATTCTTCCCGTGTCGGGAAGGAATGCAGTATTGCCGGGAACGGCCAATCGCATATCAGCAACGAGTCTTTCGTTTGAGCGCGGTTGTCCTGCCACATTGCCAGTTTGGTCTTGGCGTCTATGTTTTCAAACCCGGGCTCTATCCCCTCGGAAGTGCCGAACGCTTTTCTATAGCTTGCTTTCAGCTTTTCCATATTTGAGTCAGGAGAGCCGCATTTTCCTTCGTGATGCTGAGGGAGCCATCCAGCGACAAACGAAGATTGATGGTGACAGGCCATCGGGTCCCTTGAATCGATGATCCAGTGCAGCATCGTGTTTATCCAGAGAGGGTCCGGCTGGGACTCATATGACCTTCCCTGGCGGTGCGCGGGCTGACCCCACATCGGGAATTGAAAAAAAGCAGCCTTTTTTACCACTGGCGGGAGGTCAAGCCGGTCCACCGCCCTTACTATGTCATCGGCAAACAGTTCACCGATATCGTCTTCCCTGTATGCCACTTTTTTCATAAAATCGAGCCAGAACCGCGGCTTGTCAGGCTCTAATTTGAAACCTTTGATATCGGTAATGCCGTTTTCAATACACACCCAGAACCAGGGGTAATAGTTTATCGGGAAGGCGCTCGTTAAACCCAGACCTTCGCACAGCACCTGAAGCTCGATACCAATGCTTTCACCAAAGGCTTTTGTCTCCCTGGTATACATATCACCATCGTAGATATCTTTTATATCCTCTGTAGGGTAATTTGTGGTTTCCTCTCCGTGGATAAACACGTAATCTTCGCAGTGTGACATCATATTCCTGGTACCGCTGCCCACGGTTATTCCGGCAGGTATATTCTTGTGCAGCCTGCCGCAGCCTAATGGACAGCCGTGACTGCACTGTTGATTCCCCGGCCCTACAGGGCTTCGGTAAGGAGAG
>DAOVJS010000055.1 GCA_030673105.1 Spirochaetota bacterium | reverse complement strand
CTTTGTTGGGCTCAATTATAGGTTTTATAGTTGGTCTCATTCTTCTATTATTCTTTCCAAGTTGGAAAACAAAGGCTATCAGAGAAAAGGGGAATCAGAGCTCCTCTTCAATCCTTTCAAGCTCATCCTTAATCCTGTTGAGTGCGGTACCGCCCGTAACATCGTGGTTGTTAACAGATTTTAAATAATCAAAAACTTCATACACATCCTCATCAAAGGAGGGAGAATATTTTCGATATTCCTCGAGTGACAGGTCTGAAAGATCTTTATCCCTTTCCACCGCGTACCTCACAATACTGCCAACAGCCCTGTGGGCATTTCTAAAAGCCATCCCTCTGCGAACGAGGTAATCTGCCAGATCAGTCGCAAATAAAAAGTCCTTTGATTTATCCAATGTTACCTTTATCCTGGATTCGTTAACTATTAATCCCTTCACCACCTCTTTCATCAGGTCGATAACAATGGCAGTGTTATCCACTGTATCAAAGAGCCCCTCCTTATCTTCCTGTAAATCCCTGTTATAGGTATAGGGCAGCCCTTTCATCAATGTTATAATAGAAATTAGGTTCCCTGCCACCCGCGCCGATTTTCCCCTTATGAGCTCAAGAGAATCGGGGTTTTTTTTCTGCGGCATCAGTGATGAGGTTGTGGCAAGATCGTCGGGAATGGAAAAATGGCCGATCTCATCAGACGAAAAGATGATAAGATCCTCAGAAATCCGCGACAGCGTAATAAAAACCGAAGTGCATATATACTCAAACTCAAATATAAAATCACGGGTTGAAACTGCGTCTATAGAGTTTCGTGACAGAGACTCGAAGGAAAGCTCCTCCATTAAAAACGCTCTGTCAATGCCCAGGGTGGATCCTGCAACAGCTCCGGACCCGAGAGGCATGACCCTGAGCCTGTTTTGAAAATCCCCGAGCCTGTCTTTATCTCTCCTCAAAGCGTGATAATAGGCTAAAAAAAGATGGGCAAGGCTCACAGGTTGAGCCTGGCGCAGATGTGTGTATGAAGGTATGATGATTTTAAGGTTATTTTTCGCTTTTATAAAAAGAGCCTTCAATAACGCATAGAGCTTTTTTTCAATAGTTCTCGAAGCATCCATAAGGTAGAGCCTCATGTCAAGAACAATCTGCTCGTTCCGGCTCCTACCTGTGTGAAGCTTATAGGCTGTCTCTCCGATTTTATCAAACAGCCTTCTTTCAATATTCATATGTATATCTTCATCTTCATCCCGGAATGGAAAACCGCCTTCAGCAATTTCCCTTTCAATCGATTTGAGTCCCTTGATTATGTCGTTTTTTTCGTCCTCGGCCAGTATTTTCCTTTTGAAGAGCGCTTTAGCGTAAGCGACAGATCCCCTTATGTCTTCTCTGTAGAGCCTTTTATCGAACCCAATTGAACTGTTTATCTTTGAAAAAGTCTCATTAAGAAGCGGCTCTTCAAACCTTCCCTCTCTTATCGCCACGCTGCTCTCCTTTTTTAGATCAAAAGCACCCTATCATCCTTTAAAAACCGGACCTTATATACTCCTCTATTTCCCGGTCGTTAAGGATCATGGTCCCGTTACCCTTTCTGGTAAACAATTCAAGGAGAAGGGAATTTTTTTTAAAACCGTCCAGCAAGTGAACCCTTTTTACATTATTCTCCACGGCCTTCACACACTCTTTAATCTTGGGAACCATCCCGCCTTTAATTGTACCGTCAGCAATCATCTTGAGGGCGTCTTTTTGAGAAATATAGGATATCCTGCTTTCAGGATCATTTATATCCCTGAGAATTCCCGCGACGTTGGTCATGGTAATATATTTATATGCCTTTACAGCCGCCGCGATCCGGGACGCGACAGTATCGGCATTAATATTGAGAATATTGCCTTCACCATCATCAGCGATGGAAGAGATCACCGGTATATACAGGTGCTCAAGAAGAATCTCCAGCAGCTCCGTATTAATATGAATAATATCACCTACATGCCCGAAATCTATACTGTTCGTAATTCCGGTTTTTTTATCGACCAACTCAACCGGCGCCCTCTTTTTCGCAATAATGATATCACCGTCTATTCCTGAGAGACCGACGGATTTAGCTCCATGCTTCCTCAGCATGGTCAGTATCTCATGGTTTATCTTACCCGCAAAGACCATCTTGGTCACTTCCAATGTGGCTTCATCGGTAATTCTTCTTCCATCGACTATCTTCTGTGCAATACCTAGTTTTTCAGAAAGTTCAGTTGCCTGAGGCCCGCCGCCATGAATAAGAATGACCTTTATTCCAATCTGATATAAAAGCGACAGGTCCTGCGATATATCATCGAGTATCCTGGCATTCTGAACAAGCTCTCCGCCCAGTTTTATAACAAATACTCTGTTCTTATACCTCCTGATATACGGAAGAGCCTGCCTGAGTATCCCTATATTTTCCATAATGATAAAACCTTTAAACGTTAAATTGTCAAGAATTATTTCAGGGCAGCGGTTAGAATATGGTAGAGCACTGATCTTTGAACGTGGAGCCTGTTTTCAGCTTCGTCATACACAACCGAGTTACTGCTGTCGATGACAGAGTCAGATACCACCACTCCTCTTCTGACCGGCAGGCAGTGCATAAAAACCGCACTATCTGTAAAATTCATTTTTTCATCATCAACAATCCAGTGCCTCAGCTGTTTTCTATGTTCCCTCTCCAGCTCGTAACGTCCATAAAATTGCAGGCTTCCCCAGCTCTTCGCGTACACCACCTTTGAATTTTTAAACCCATCTTCAATATTATCGGTAACAGTAATTTTCCCGCCTGCTTTTTCTGAAAGGTCCCGCGCGCGTTCCATGATCATGCCGTCAAGATCGTACTCCGGAGGACGCAGAAAACGAACATCCATACCGAAAATCGCGGCCGCAAGAAGAATGGAATTCGGAACCGCCATGGGCAATGGTTTCGGATGGTTCGCCCATGTGATTGTAATCGGAAGGCCTTTTAAAGACTTACCATATTTCTCCCTGATCGTCATTATGTCCGCAAGCACCTGGTTTGGATGATAGAGTGAAGATTCCATGTTAATGATAGGTACTCCGGCATACTTTGCAAAGGCTTCTATTACAGGGTCTTTCCTATCCTCTTCCCAGTTCTGGCCCGCGGCAAAAGCCCTTATGCCTATCGCATCACCGTATCTTCCAACAACTCTGGCAGCGTCCTTAATGTGCTCCACTCCCGCACCGTTCATTACAACACCCTCTTCGGTTTCTAATTTCCATGTATCTTCCCCCGTGTTGAGGGTTACCACATTGCCTCCAAGCTGCTTCATAGCAAGCTCGAAAGAAATTCTTGTCCGCAGAGAAGGGTTAAAAAAAAGAAGCACAAGGTTTTTCCCGCTCAGGTTTAGCCCGGTTTTACCCTGCTTTAAGTCAATCGCAGTATCAATCATTTTCTCAAGCTGTTCAACGGTATAGTCTGAAATAGTAATAAAATGTTTCATTCTTACCTGCCTTTTTTTATTAGCCGTATATATCGGGGACTTATAAAAACCACATGTTAATAGTCCTTTAACGCCTCTATGAACATGTCTATTTCCCGGCTTTTCAGTGTAAGGGGCGGTAAAAGTCTCAAAATATTTTTATTTGACGATGTGCCGGTTATTATTCCCCTGCCAAGCAGAAAATCTCTTAATTTAACCGCTTCCGATTCAATTTCAATGCCCAGAAGAAGCCCTCTTCCCTTTACTTTCCTGACAGTACTCACACTGCTCAGCTCCCTCTTTATATAATCGCCCGCTTCCCGGGCATTCTGTACCAGGCCCTCATCTTTGATTACATTTATATTGGCCAGGACTGCCGCTGAGGCGACAGGACCGCCCCCAAAGGTTGAGCCGTGCTCGCCCGGGCCGATGGTCCTGGATATCTTTTCATGGATAATAACTCCGCCCACCGGTATACCGCCGCCAATCCCCTTCGCGAGGGTTATAATATCAGGAACAACAGCATGTCTGTCACCAAAAAACCAGCTCCCCGTCCTTCCAAGACCGGTCTGGACCTCGTCAAAAATAAGAACCACATCTCTCTCAGTACAGATCGCCCTTAATTTTTCATAATATTCATCTTCGGCCACCTCTACTCCAGCCATTGACTGGATAGGCTCAAGAATAACAGCGCCGGCATCATCATCGAGCGAGCTTTTTAACTCTTTAATATTTCCGAACTCCACGAAGACATAACCATCAATAACAGGGGAAAACTGATTTCTATAATTACCCAATCCCGTCGCGCTTAAAGACCCCATTGTCCTGCCGTGAAATCCGCCTTTCATGGCAACAATCTTTTTTTTACCTGTAAACTTCCTGCCTATTTTCATGGCTGTTTCGTTTGACTCGGACCCTGAATTACAGAAAAACACCTTATCCATCCCTGAAGGGGCAACATCTATAAGTGCCGCAGAGGCATCTGCCCTCACAGAAGAATACACAACATTTGAATAAAAGATCAGTTTTTCCACCTGGTCCCTGACAGCTTTCACAACAGCCGGATGGCAGTGACCGGTCAGAGCAACAGCATGACCCCCGTACAGGTCAAGATATTTTTTCCCACCGGAGTCGTACACGTAAACACCCTGACCCCTTTCAATTGACAGAGGTAGTTTCTTATAAGTATTTAACTGACATGAATCCTCTTTAGTTTTTATTATTTCAAAGCTGCTGTCCATGCATCCCTTTCCTTTCCGAATCCGGTTTTTAGTTATCACGGCCTCATTCCGGGAAACTGTATACCTTCATCCTCCTCAAATCCAAACATAATATTCATATTCTGAACGGCCTGTCCGCTTGCCCCTCTCACAAGGTTATCAATGGCGCTCATGGAAACGATAAAGTTTTTTTTGTATACAACAGAAACTTCGACATAGTTGGATCCATAAACCATCGTTATTTCCGGCGATGAGCCCACAATTCTGACAAACTTTTCTTTCTGATATACGTCTGAAAAGGCATCCTGTAAAACCTTATCATTAATATCTTCATTATATACAGTGGCTGTGGTAAAAATACCGCGCACAAATGGACCCGATTGCGGGACAAATCCGATTTTAGTATCCCGGCCTGAAAACTTTTCTTTAAAAAATTTCTCAACTTCCGGCAGATGCTGGTGATCCAGTATCTTGTAGGACTTGAAATTCTTGGCCCTCACCGGGTGATGGGTAACCTCCTTTGGCAGCTCACCTGACCCGGATGACCCCGTGACTGATACAACACTGACCTCCCTTTTAATGGCATTTACACTGAAAAGCGGATAAAGCGCGAAGATGATTCCTGTCGCAAAACAGCCCGGATTGGCCACGTAGCGCGCCTTTGATATGGCCCCTCTGTTCAGCTCGGTCAGACCGTATACAAAGCTCCCCATGAGGTCCGGTGAACTGTGTTCCTTCCCGTAATACTGACTGTAGATACAGGGGTCATTTAGGCGAAAATCACCGCTTAGATCAATTATGTTTACCCGTGGTATTGCTTTAACAATTTCCGGAACAATACTCATTGATGTACCATGCGGCGTTGCCAGAAATATCAGGTCAGGATCCGACGGCAGTCTGTCAATATCCGGCTCGGTAAATATCAGCTCCGTTATGCCGCTTAAAAACCGGTTTATTGAAGATATTTTCATACCCGCGTATTTTCTTGAGGTAACAAAACACAGGTTTACCCTCGGATGAAAGAGAAGGAGCTTGATAAGCTCTGTCCCGCCGTAGCCCGCCCCTCCTATAATGCCGACATTAATTTTTTTCTTTGATTCAGAAAGCATTAAAGTTACCTTTTCAGCACTTAAACCTGCCTGCCTATTTGTGATGTTCGGATTTTACCAACTTTTCAACAAACCTTCCCAGCTCCTCCTGCTGGTACAGCGCATTTATGCCATCTATACTTAGTGTTTTATGAACAAACTCAACTCCTACTATATTATCGGTTACAGGCCCTGTCATCAGATGAATTGGAATCCTATTCTCTTTCATGATCTCTCTAATCCCCCAGGCTCCTACAGGATCAATCGCGCACACAATGTTGCAGGTAATGCTGTTAAGAATTTCTTCGTCCTTAAAAAAATCCATGACACCGTAGTCGCCAAGAAGGCCGTCGCCAAGCTCAAACACTATCAAATCGGGGTTGTACTGTGAAAGATCATTTAAGGCCCCTTTAGCAATCAGAGGAACATCCGACGACCTTACGGTTGAGGGATAACCGAAATCCAGAAAAGAAAGCGCCAGCAGCGCTCCATGGTCCTTCATATTCAGGGTATCTTTCAATGCCGATATCCCCGAAACCTTGGCAGCGCATACTTTATATCCTTTCCAGGTAAGTTCCTGGACTATCCTGGATATGGCCTGAGTTTTTCCGCTGTTCATGGAAGTACCGGATACGACAACAAGCGGTACTGAACTTTTCAGGCTGGAGGAGATTTTCCTGGCGCCGTCTCTAATATTCATGACCCTCCCGTTTTTTACAGCCATACCCTGGACCTCGACTTTCAAAGGCTGCCCGTACTCCCTGTTAAATGAAACGGCCTTGCCGATAACTCCTCCGAGATTCAGGATATGCAGAATATCGCCGCGCTTCAAGCTCTCAGGAATGATGCCTGCGAATCCCTGCAGGGCACGCCTCTCTCCGAGTACACCCGCGATAATGTCACCTTTCGAGATCTTGGCCATGCGCCCGGTTGTGAGCTCAATTTTATCATAAACCCGTTTTTCCTCAAGGGCCCTGACGATACACACGTTTCCGGTATCCGTATCTATTTTTTCAGTTACAGGCACATCCATGGACAGATCCATGTTTACTGTAACCGATGCCAGTTTATCAATCCTGATTATTTTTGTATTTTCAATCATACTGTAAAATACCCATCCCTGTTTACACAGCCATCTGCTAAATATCCGTGGACAGCCTGATAAGAGGTTGTGAGACAGCCTCTCAATTATAATCAGTCCATGCCCAGCCATTTACCCCTGTTCACCATGCTGTTTAACTTTGAAGGAACACCGTAAATCCTGCAGAACCCCTCGGCGTCCCTGGAATCCCAGAGATTCTGAACTTCTCCATAGGTAGCGACTTCTGATTTCATTAAAGAATGTCCGCTCTTTACGCCTGTTATCAAGTAACTCCCCTTTTGCAGCTTTATTTTTGCCGAACCGTTAACACAGGTTTGAGACGAATCGATCAGGGCTTCTATATCCCTCATTACAGGATCAAAATAGAGGCCTTCGTGCAGCATATCACCGTATACCTGAGCGAGGTGGTCTTTCCAGAACCTCTGTTTTTTCGAAAGAACTAACTTTTCCAGCTCTCTATGTGCCGCAATTAAAATTAATGGGGCCGGAGCCTCAAACACAATCCTTCCCTTGATGCCGAGGATCGTATCCCCTATATGTATTCCCCTCCCGATCCCATGGCCGCCGGCAGTTTTATTCAGCTCGCCTATTATTTCTATACCCTTCTTTTTCTCCCCATTCATTGAAACCGGCAGCCCCTGTTCAAACTCTACAATAACCTGATCAGGCTGTTCAGGCGTCTCTCCAATGCTCTTTGTATTTTTAAACACGGATTCGGGTGGAAAATCCCAGGAGTCATGGGTTTCCTTTCCTCCAATGGTCGTCCCCCACAAACCTTCATTAATTGAATAGTCCTTCACTTCCGCGTCCACGCTGACCCCTCTTTTTTCGAGCCATTCCGCCTCGTCACTCCTGCTCCACCCCAGCTCTCTTATCGGTGTGATTATTTTCTTTTCCGGCAGTAGAACACCGAAGGCGACATCAAACCTGACCTGATCATTCCCTGCTCCTGTCGAACCATGGACAAGCACTTCCGCGTTTTCCTTAATGGCTACCCTTACGACCTCGATTGCCTGTGAAACTCTTTCCGCGCCTACAGATATAGGATAAACATTCCCCCGCAAAGAATTCCCCTTAATGATATAGGAAATAAAGTTGTCGTAAACAAAAACCCTCCCATCAACAGTATAATGCTTCAGAACACCCAGCTCCCGCGCTCTATCTTCTATTCTTTTCAGCTCTTCTTTCGAAAATCCGCCAGTATCAACAGTGATAGATATCACATCAAATCCGAGCTCTTCTTTCAAATAAACCACGCAAAACGAGGTGTCCAGTCCGCCGGAAAAAGCCAGTGCAGCCTTTTTCATCTTTATCTCCAGATAGTTTATTTTAATTGAGGCTGTGAGTGCTGCCGAGCAGCAAACTCGACTAAAAGTAATCTAACCGCTGTTTTAATGTCAAGTTAAAAGCCCGGTTAAAACTTCTGTGTCAAGCGAGATAAACCGGGTTTTATTATTGTAATAGGTAACCACACCTGTCTTCGAATTTTTCGGCTTTTTTACATATTTACAGAAGGTATAAACCACATCCCCCTTTTTTTCTTTTCTTAACTTACTGAAATAGAGAGCCAGGACAGCAGCATCTATTATATCTTCGGCATGGAATGAGCCTCTCTTTTCATAACGCAGAATCACATGGCTTCCCGAACCGGCTTCCACGTGAAACCACATATCATTTCCACGTGCTACATTTATCGAAAGTTCTTCATTTGACCTTGCATTCCGTCCAACGAGTATCTTCTTCCCGGATCGGGTTGTAAACTCTAAAAACGGACCTTTTTCTTCTTTTTTACCGGTCTTTTTCCCTCCTGGCGCCACGTGTAAATTCTCTACCTTCCTGATGAACTCCTTTCCAAAGATCGAAATGTCATGGTGTTCCGCGAACAAAGCCGGAGAGCGGGTTAAACTTAAATTCCCTGCCTCAATTTCTCTTTTAAGATCAGTAATAAGGTCCAGCTTTTTATCCTGGTTCTGAATCTTTTCGTCCATCCTTCCTTCTTTTTTCTTCAGCTTTTTATATTTATTAAAATAGAATGTCATGTTCTCCAGAAGGCTCAGCCTTGGGTTAAGATTTACTGTCACCTCCCGGCCATCAAAATCGTTGAGCATGGCAGTTTCTGCTCCCCTGGGGACGCGGGAAAGGTTGTATTTCAGTAATTCACCAATTTTTTTATAATTTTCTTTACTCTTTATCTCTTTCTTTTCAGCATAGAGCTTTTCCGACAGCCGCAGCACCTTTTTCTCTTCAGCCTTAATGATCCTGAACATAGCCCTCTCTAAGGACTCTTTTCTTTCGTTGAAAAAGTCAGCTGAGAGCTCCTCATTCAGGGGAAAATCAAAAAACCCTGTACCTTTATTTTTTATAGAGGCAGTAACAGGGCCTGATTCTTCAGGCTTTCGAATGTCCCTCCTGTGAAGGGCAAAGAGAACATTATTTCCCTCATCAAAAAGTGCAATATTACACGACAGGAAATCCAGGATCAGCGTGTACTTCCCGACATGCTCTATACTTAGCTCGACACACTGCTCATACATAACCGCACGCCTGATCCTGCCCTTCAATAAATACTTTTTAAAGACAGAGACAGCATTGGATGAAAAAAGATACTCTTTATGCACTTTCTCAAAGAGAAAATGAAACCGCCTCAATCGTTTAAGTACAGATATCAGAAGAGAGAGCTTTTTTCCGGAGCCGAACATAGAAAATATAAATGAATAGTCATCAAGCTGACGGACCCCGTCTATTTTCGCTCCAATGAGTGTGTCCTTCAACTCGTAAAAGGCCTCTTTAATACGATCTGATTTCATCTCTTCCAGAACCCGACCTTTGAAAAAAAATGTATTATCCTGGCTATGCGAATAAAACCTAAGAATAAAAACTGTGAATAAAAACATTGACAGAAACTGAATATAATATAATAAATCTGTAGAAATTTTGGAAAAGATTGGTAGAGGAGGAGGTGATGAAAAAGTATTGAAAAGTGGTGAGCGCATGTCAATATTTAGATTGAAGGGAGAGAAAAATGAATGAACATCCATTGGCAACTTCCAAAGGTTATCTGTGTCCTTGTTTTCATGTAAATATTTCCTGTTAGGGAAGATATAATCGGCTTAAAAAATGATCGTTTTTAGGTACTATCTCAATTAACCCTAATATAACCACCCTTGTTATGGAAAAACCGGATATTCAATTAAATTCTCTTCACTATAGCAACCTTGATGCAGTATTTTAAAATACTTTAGTGGAAAGGCCAAGAACTCTGGCCAATATTTCAAGCTCATGAATATGATCTCCGTAAACAATAACAGTATGTTCACGGGAAATATTATCTATAAAACCTTGAAGATCCTTGAACTCTATCAAAGCTGTCGATTTACAATGAGGTATATTCTGATGTCGCGTAGTCTCACGAATATTTGCTTCAGCAAGCAGTAAACGCTTTGCATCAAAATAAAGTTCCACAATTGATACTTTCATGTTTTCTGGTAAATTTCCATCGATGCCACAGCCTCTCCCATCATGCTTGATCTCCAAGGTTCCTACCCATTCGCTGAGATAGACGGTTCCTTCCGGAGTCATTTCTGGAGAAGGAACACCAACAAATCCGCAATGCCCTATCCTGGCCAGGTTTTTCCAATCTGAGCGCTGATATCGGCTCTCATCAGGCAAAAGAGGGTCGCCAAAATGATCTTTTATTGCTCCTTGATATGATATAGGATACATATTTGACATCATACATGTTTTATCTAGATAATAGGTAACAAATGCCATGCACATCATTGCAATGAAATCACCATCACATGATGCAATATACCCATCTTCCCTAAGAAGCGTTTGAGCGAGACAAGGAACATCTCTTCTGCCTTTAATAAGCAGGTCTCCAAAACAGTTTACACCAAACCCCATTGCCTTTTCTTCTTCTAGTATCTGTTTAATGGCTAAATACATTCGAACTGCTTTTCGAAGCTCAGAGTGTTTAACGTTCTTGATGGAATAACGATCTCCTTTTCTCAGATGCCAGATATCTTCAATGTCCTTATCAGTAAACTTTTCATAATTTTTTCCAATTTCATCGATGGATCTTACCACAATCTTTGTGCCAAGGTTCTCTGTCACAAACATTCCGGCTGCATTAGCATTCCACGGAAAATTCTGCTCTCCGAATACTACCATTTTTGAGCTTGTTAAAAACCTTCTCATTGCAAGTGATTTAACCAACGAAATACCTTCAGAATTATTCTGAACTAAATAAACTTCAACGCCAAGGGTTTTTAAAAAATCCCTGGCAGACCACCGCCAGAAATCCGGCTCATCGTACTCAAGCAGGGACCAAAATAAAACTGGGAGCCCCCTTTCTAACAGAGGTTTGGGATGGGAATTCCATATTTCAGTTGGAAGAGCAGGAACACTTAGGGGCAATATTGCATCAATTTCATCACTTAGATTTTTTACCACTTCCTCCCAGTGTTGAGGTGATTCAATAGCAATAATATTTTCTACTTTGGCAACACCATCAAGTATTTCTGCAAGCTTTTCAATATTAACGGTGGGCTTGCCCACTTTAGCAAGTATAGGTTGCAAGTGCGTAATAGGTCGCTTCAGGTAACCAGGGGTTCCCCCATAGAGGTATCTCTTCTCGTTTTCGATATATTTCATATATTTTTCTCCGCCGTATAATTGATAGATTTGTTATAATTCCCAAGGCCCAAGAATAACCACTCACCACATGTGAAAAGACCGCCATGTAGCAGAAATCAATTTTCAAACGTACCTCACTACCATTTTGCTTCCATCCTACATAGAAAATACTGGTATGTCAAGAGCATCCTATGTTGTCCAGCAATTCTCGGTGAAGAATTTTTCGTAGATGAAATGACAAACAGAAAGACACAAT
>DAOVJS010000085.1 GCA_030673105.1 Spirochaetota bacterium | reverse complement strand
TCATAATCAATCGCTATTTTCGTGGCCCCTACCCCTGTCGCGGCCATCATGTTAGTCTGGTATGCTTCGAAAATAATACTTTTATGAATGCCATAATTTGAATTAACCATCGCGTCATTATAGTCATCTGCCGATTTATTTATAAGGTAGAAAAAAGTGGTGTAATTGTTGTCAGGTACCAGTGCACGTATTATATCACCGGGGTTGCCTGCTTCAAGGTTTCCTTCCATAATTTCATCCCCAACAGTACCGATTTCACCGGTGGCCGATTTCAGGTATGAAGCGCCCCTGCCCACATAAGCATCCGTAAGGTCCTGTCCGCCCGCGCTTTCTATGACATCATTAAAATAATTTATGGCTTGTTGGTAGTTGCCGGAATCCATTGCATTATAACCGGCATCGAGCTTCGCGTCGTTTCCCATTTTTGAGGGGTCGACAATAGGGCTGAAAATGTTAATCGGTTTGCATGATATTATAACAATTAATCCGGCCAACAGGAATAATGGAAAGTATAATTTTTTTATTACCATTATTTCCCTCCCCCGTGGTACTACACTTTAATATTTCGGTATGTTGTGCAGTATTATCCACAATTAGTTGTTGATATATTAAATATAGCACAAAATAAGCGACATTTCTTTAGTTTTATGATTTTTACTTTGAAATTTAGAAACAATATCTTGTGTACTATACAGCATCAAATGTATAATATGTAGGTATGGGACAACCTGAACCATATGTATAATAAAACCGGAAAGGGCAAAAAAACCCCCCCGAAAAGGAGGAAAAACGGGGGGGAGGTAAAAAAACCATCTCCTAGGGGAGTCGAACCCCTGTTGCCGGGATGAAAACCCGGTGTCCTGACCACTAGACGAAGGAGACCTATGAGCCGCGAAGGAATCGAACCTTCGACCCACGCCTTAAAAGGGCGTTGCTCTACCAACTGAGCTAGCGGCCCTTCACGTGAATTAATATATAAATTTGTAGCTGCCGTGTCAAGGCATTTCTCCACGTGTAAACGGTAAACGGCGGATACCAGAAGTGAAAGTAAGCCGGATGTCCGGTTTTTTTAAATACGGCATTCGAGCTTTTAATTCAGATTACAGGAGCTCAAAAGTGAACAGTATGACCGGATACGCATCAAGAAGTTTTGAATTGCAGGGTTACACCATATTGGTCGAAATAAAATCATTAAACAATAAATTTCTGGATATACGTTTCAGAATCCCTTCTTCACTCGGATATTTAGAAGAAAAGCTGAGAAAAATATTGAAGCAATACGTAAGAAGAGGAAAAGTGGATATATTTATCAGTTTGACGGCCGGGGAGGGACGGGAGTTTGCATCTGTTAAATTGATGATTGATAAATATTACGGTATTATTAAGAGAATAGAAGAGGAAACAAATTTTCATTTTCAAGGATCATTGTCTGAAATAATTTCAATAAAAGAGTTGTTAAATCCCTATGAGAACATAGTCTCCCCGGAACTGCCAGGAGAAACTATTGAGGAACAATTTAGTGAAACTGTAAAGCTCTTTCTAAAATCCCGGGCAGGGGAAGGGGAGAATATAAAAAGGGACCTTTTGACTTACATCGATACGATTGAATCATCAGTAGAGAGGATTGAAAAAGATTACCCATCCATTGTTGACAGGTATAGGCTGCAATTGAAGGATAAGATACGTGAGCTTATAGAGGATAAGGTAGATGAAACAAGGCTCTTGATAGAAGCAGGCATATTTGCCAATAAGGTCGATATAAGTGAGGAGATTTCAAGAATTTGCGGGCACACTAAAAAATTGCGTGCCACCGTTGAAAAAAATGTAACCTGCGGGAGAGAGCTTGATTTCATAACACAGGAAATAAATCGTGAGATAAATACAATTGGGTCAAAGGTACCGGATTATAATGTGGCTGAAGAAGTGATAGCGGTGAAAACCTTTTTAGAAAAAATTAAAGAGCAGGTAAGAAACATTGAGTAAAAACAGTTTCATCGTTATAATTACCGCTCCTTCAGGAAGCGGAAAAACATCGATATATAAAAGGGTGCTGGATAAGAACCGGAATCTCAAATTTTCTGTTTCCTATACTACAAGAAAAAAGAGAACCGTTGAGATGCCCGGGAAGGATTATTTTTTTATTAGCAGGGAGCAGTTTGAGGCAAAAAGAGAAAGGGGGGAATTTATAGAATGGGCATCGGTCCATGGTGATCTTTATGGCACGGATAGAAAACAGGTTGAAAATATTTTAAATCATGGTAATATTTGTATTCTTGATGTAGATGTGCAGGGCGCCTTAAATGTAATGAAAATATTTCCGGACGCGGTTACTATTTTTATTCAACCGCCCAGTCTGGAGGAATTAGAGAAGAGGCTCAGGAAGAGAGGGACTGAGAGCGCAGAGGAGGTGAGGACAAGGCTGCAGGATGCGAAAATTGAGCTTGAATATAAAAAATATTTTAATTATATTATTGTAAATGAAAAACTGGAAAGCGCGATAATGAGACTGAATGAAATTATTGCGCACGAAAATGAAAAAGAGGGTAAAAATGCTGCCAATTTATGAGATAATTAATTACACGGGTAACAGATATTCACTTACTAAAGCTATAATGAAAAGGGCCCGGCAGATAAATTTCATCGGTGATGAAGAGCTTGAAGACTTTCATGGGAAAATCGTAACACTTTCGTTAAAACAAATTTTAACCAATGAGATAAAGTACAGTCAGATAGATGAAGAAAAACCTAAAGAGTCGGAAGGGACGTAATAGTATATAGAAGCGTTTATTACAGAGGGCTGCCACAGGAAATTTTTTTAATTTCCTGTATTCACTTTAAAAATATCTTTTTTACGGGCACTAGCCGTTTTTATTTCTTCCCATATATCATAACTACCCTGTCTATAAAACCATAAAAAGAGCAGTAAGGCGGTGAAAGAGAATAAGCTTGTTTTTATTTTTGGCCCAACCGGGGTTGGGAAATCCGACATTGCAGTTGAGGTTGCACAGGGAATTGGTGAAATCATTTCAGTTGATTCCATGCAGGTTTACGGGGGAATGGAGCGCGGGACTGCAAAGCCGACAGAGGAGCAAATGCAGAGGGTAAAGCATTACCTGGTCAGTATCGTACCCCCTGACTTCCGGTTCAGTGCAGGCAATTTTAAAAAACTGGCGCTGAAAACTATTTCTGATATTTATAACAGAGGGAAAATACCTATCCTTGTTGGAGGGACGGGATTATATTTCAGGGCCCTTGAGTTCGACCTGATGGATGCTCCGCCCGCAAATTTAGAATTGCGGGATTCCCTCTACAGCCGGGAAGAAAAAAACAGCGGCAGCCTATACAGGGCTCTTTCACAGATTGATCCACAGGCGGCATCTTCAATTCACCCCAATGATATTCTACGGGTCGTGCGTGCCCTTGAGATATATTACATCACAGGTGTGAAGTTTTCCGAGCTTACCAGGAGAGACAGTGAAGACAGATCTGTTGAACATTTTACAACTCTGAAAATAGGTATTAATACCGACAGGGATGTGCTCTATGGAAGGATCGAGGCCCGCTGCATGAAGATGATTGACAGCGGCCTTGCCCGTGAAGTATTCGGTCTTTTACGGGACGGGTATACTGAAAAGCTTCCTTCTATGAAAGGTCTGGGATACAGTCATTTTATCCAGTATTTTAAAGGCTGTTATTCCAGCGAAGAAACAGTAAGGCTTTTTATCAGGGATACGAAGAGATATGCCAAGAGGCAGCTTACCTGGTTCGGTAAAGAGCCTGATACCCGCTGGTTTGAACCTTCTGAGTCTGAAGCGGTGAAAAGGAAGGTGATGTCCTTTTTAAGCGGCCTTGAATAAGCGAATTTTAAGCAGTAATTTTTTCATAAATGAAGATTCCCGACGAGGATAAGGGGGACGGCTGTGTTTGATATTGTAATCATTGCAGGCGGCAGGGGGCAGAGATTCTGGCCAAAAAGCACAGAAACCATGCCAAAGCAGTTTCACAAAATTGTATCTGAAAAAACTATGATTCAGGAAACCCTTTACAGGGTCTATCCTGAAATAGAGCTTGAAAACATTTTTATTGTCGCGGGTGATGGCCTGATTCCTGTGATTGTTGATCAACTTCCATTGATTCAGAAGCAGAATCTCATTGCGGAACCTGTCGGGAAGAATACGGCTCCTGCTATCGGACTTGCCGCTGTATATCTGTATAAAAGAGACCCCGGGGCTGTAATGACCGTACTGACTGCTGACCATGTTGTGGAACCACGGGAAGATTTTTTAAAGGCGCTTCGTGCTGCTGCCCGGGCTGCGGAAATGGGACATCTTGTTACATTTGGAATAAAACCTGACAGGCCTGCAACTGAGTATGGATATATTGAGATCGGAGACAGAATACAGGGAGATTTCAAGCTTGATGTATACAGCGTTAAAATGTTCAGGGAGAAGCCGACCTGTGAGCTTGCGCGGAAGTTTGTAGAAAGCGGGACCTTTTTATGGAACTCGGGCCTGTTTGCATTCAGGGTGAAGGTTATTCTTGATGCCATGAAGAGGTATATGCCGTCTCTGTACACAGGTTTAATGAAAATATATGAAAGTATTGGTACGGCGCATGAAAGATCTGTAAAGATAGATGAGTTTGATAAGTTTGAAAATATCTCAATAGACTATGGTGTGATGGAAAAAGCCGGAAACATCGTCTGTGTGAAGCCGGAATTTTTATGGGATGATGTCGGCTCCTGGGGCGCGCTTTCACGGCACAGAGAGAAGGATCCCAAAGGAAATATTGTACAGGGCAATACAGTCATGGTTAATTCCAATAATAATATTGTACTCGGGGAAGAAAATTCCATAATTTCATTGATTGGTATAGATAATGTGATCGTTGTTAAGGAAAAGGATAAGGTCCTGATATGTCACAGGTCCCAGGATCAAAAAGTTAGAGACGCTTTGAAGGTAATGTCGGAGAATAAAAAGTTTCGAAAATACATTTAGTCCCTTTTATGGAGTTGATGACAGGGAGATAATTCTTTATATTATGGATATATCGCAAAATGGGGGGAGCGGTAAATGAATGATTCAAATATTCCGGAGATAAACTTCATAACACTGGTCCTTACTCTCAGTTCATCAGCGTGGGTTGGCCTGGGAAAGGTCTCCGACCCTGTAACCGGTGAGATCAGGGAGGACATAAAAGGGGTTAAATATACAATCGACGTACTGTTAATGCTCCGGGAGAAAACGAAGGGCAACCTCACAGATGAAGAAAATAAGGTGCTGAACAGTATAATTTCGGATCTTCAGGTAAATTATGCTGAAACTGTATTCAGCAGTAAAAAAGAGCAGGAGACTCCATCCTCTGATGCTGAAAGTTCGAAAAGCTCAGAGCCCGGAGAAAAAGAGGATGAGAATTCATAGGGGGGAATAATTTATGAAAATATTTAGGAGGAAGAATGCCATCAGGTAAGAAGAGGAAAAGGCAGAAGATCGCGAATCACAAGAGAAAAAAGAGATTGAGAAAAAATAGACATAAAAAGAAGTAGGAAATTAATTTAAAATGCGGAGTTTAACCTTTGGGGATAAAACCCTGATAATGGGTGTTATTAACGTGACCTCCGATTCTTTTTATAGGGACAGCAGAGTTTTAAATGAAGAAAAGGCGATAGAACGCGGCCTCTTCTTTATAGAATCAGGTGCGGATATCGTCGATATCGGGGGGATGTCCACAAGGCCCGGGTCAGAGTCAATAGATATAGAGAAAGAACTGAAGAGAGTAATACCTGTTGTTAAAGGTATTAGAAGCAGGAGTGACGTTTTTTTATCCGTTGATACATATAATCCGGAAGTTGCGGAGCAGGCTGTAGCACAGGGGGCTGACATTATTAATGATATATCCGGCCTGAGTTTTAATAACGGGCTGGAAGAGGTTGTTTCGCACAAAGGAGTATACATCATATTGATGCATATGCGTGGAAAGCCTGCGGATATGCAAAAACGGGCGGTATATAATGATGTTATAAACGAGGTCGTGGAGGAACTAGACATTTCAATTGTAAAGGCTCTCGGAGCGGGAATAAACAAAGAAAAGATCATTCTCGATCCGGGAATAGGTTTTGCAAAATTGGCTGAACACAACCTTACACTCCTGAGAAACCTGCCTTTTTTAAAAGAAAAGGGATATCCTGTCATCGTAGGGCTTTCCAGGAAGTCCTTTTTAGGGGCATTAACCGGCCTTGAACCTGAGGAAAGGCTGATCCCAACAGTTGCCGCAAACGCTATATCAATTTTTCAGGGTGTCGATATTATAAGGGTACACGATGTGAAAGAGGCAGTAATCACGGCACAAATTTCGGATGCTATCAGAAATGCACAAACCAGAATTTAAAAAAAAATGAAAAACACTGAAGTATGAATATCTTTCATAATATATACTGGGTAAAAACCTACCTGCTACCTGTCGTAAACATTTCCATTATTGCTTTTGTTATCTACAGAACCTACCTTTTAATTTCCGGTACAAGAGCAATACAGGTCATTAAAGGACTGGCTCTCATAATACTGGCCCTGTGGATTTCTCAGTTTTTAGGATTGGGGACAATAAGCTGGCTTCTTAATCAATTAATACAGGTGGCTGTAATTGCTGTTATCATTCTGTTCCAGCCTGAAATAAGACGAATGCTCTCAAAAATCGGCCAGAACAGGTTTCTTGGCGCGTTTTTTAAAGAAAGCATCAATATTATCGATACACTTGCCAATTCTGTGGAGGAACTCTCCAATAAAAAAATCGGAGCTCTTATTGTTATTGAATCTAATATCGGGCTTAAAAATTACATCGAGTCAGGTGTGTATATCGATGGCGTACTGGGCAGCGGCCTTCTGCTTTCAATCTTTAAAGAGGTATCTCCGCTGCATGATGGTGCTGTGATCATAAGGGGGGAGCGGATTATTGCCGCGAAGTGTATTCTGCCGTTAACAGAGAGACATGAGCTGCTGGAGGGATACGGCACGCGCCACCTGGCAGCACTGGGTTTGGCTGAAGAAACCGATGCTTTCATAATCGTTGTTTCCGGAGAAACGGGTAAAATATCTATTGCCTCGAACGGTAAAATAGAGATGGGCGCTTCAAAAAACAGGTTAAAGGAACGTTTAAATCAGTTATTAACCAATAAATCAAGGTAGAGCTGATTAGTTGAAGATATTAAAAAGAATAACTCATAACTGGCACATAAAACTTATCTCGGGTATTCTTGCCCTGATTTTATGGCTTTATGTTGAAAATCTAAAAGAGATAGAGTACTCTCTCTCGGTTCCTATTGAAACAAGAAATATTCCCGCTGATTATATAATATCGAATGAAATTCCAATCTCTGTCAATGTTGTATTAAAAGGAAAGGAGAGCAGGCTCAGCCTTATTGATGAAAATGTTATCATAGCTTATGTGGATCTAAAAAATGATACAGGGAGCGGGAAGAGAAGTATAGTCAGGATTGATAAAAACAGCTTCCCTCAGCGGATATCTATTAAGGAGATAAAACCGATGGTTATTGATATAAGCATTGAAAAGATTCTGGAGAAGCAGGTAAAGATCATCCCGGTCATTATAGAAGAACCTCCTGATGGTTATATTTATCAGGAGGTAATTGTAAATCCTGAGCAGGTTCAGATTCAAGGTCCGGAATCAATGATAAATCGGATTGATTCAATTTATACAGAGGATATAAATATAGGAAGCTTAAAAGAAACAACCGTGAAAGAAGCAGGGGTGAATCTTCCGGGTACAAAAATTTCACTCGTAAATGGTGAAACTGTGAGCGTGAAAATTGTTATTAAAGAAATATTTGTTTTAAAAAGGATATACGGTGTTCCGGTTGTTCCCATAAATGTTGGAGAAGATTTCAACGCGATAATTGAAGATGCCACTGCCCTGGTTCTGTTAAAAATACCCAAAAGGATTGAAGGAAGTATATCCCGGGAAAAGCTCAATTTATACGTTGATTGCATGGATGTCGATGAACCCGGGACATTTACTCTGCCGATTCACTTTGAAACGGATATTATTGATGTTTCACTTATTAAAATCGAACCGTGGTCCGTTGATGTAACAGTAGAAATTGAGGCTGTCCCTTAACATATAAAATGGTTCTTTAGGTACAGAATTCTGCGTAATTTATAGCATCAAATGTATAATCTGTATGTATGGGACAGCCTAATAAGAGGTTGTGAGACAGCCTCAATTATACCGGAATCGTTACAGGATAAAAACAGAGACCTGTCAGGAAGAGTTAAAAAGGATTGAGGAGAATATGAATGGAAGAGACCTCAGTAAAGACATCATATTATCTTAAAACCTCGATTAATTGTCCTGTTTGCGGGACAGAGTTTAAGAAAGAGGAGATGCTCTCAGGAGGAGGAAGACTTATTGCAAAAGATATTACCGATGAGCTGAGGCGGGTATATGAACCAAGTAAAAAGGCGGGAGAGATTTATCCTCTCATTTACCCTGTAATGGTGTGTCCCGAATGTTTATATGCTGCATATAATGATGATTTTCAGGTGGTCAGCAAAGATTTTTTATCCATTGCTCTTTCTCAGAAGGTTAAACGGGAGCATGATGTAAAACTCGTATTTCCCATTATTGATTTTCGAAAACATAGAAACCTGTTTACCGGTACAGCCAGCTATATACTTGCCATAGGGTGTTACTCATTTATTGGAGAGGAACGGGCACCAACTTTTAAAAAGGCGATATCTTCTCTTCGGGCTGCATGGTTATTCGGGGACCTTCATATAAAGTATCCCGATCAGAACTATGACCGGTTAAAAACAGTGATGTATAAAAAGGCCATAGGATATTATGAAAGATCAATTAAATACGCGCAAACAGGAGAGGAGAGAATAGATTCCGTGAAATATTTTGGTCCTGATCTGGATAAGAACTATGGTTTTCAGGGCGTACTTTATACATCCTCGCTGCTGCTTTTTAAATACGGTGAGGAAGAGGACGAGGAGGAGATCGTAAAGCTTCAGAATGCAAAACGTGTTGTAAGCAGGGTTTTTGGTTCGGGCAAGTCTTCTAAAAGCAAGCCTTCCTATATTCTTGAACTTTCAAAAGATTTGTATGAGAAGATAAATACAAAGATTGCGGAGCTAAGTAAAGGATGAGGAATATTGTCCTTAAAATAGCCTATGATGGGACCGGGTACTCAGGGTGGCAGATACAGAAAAACGCAGTTACAGTTCAGGGTGTTGTTCAGGATGTGTTGAGCGGTATTTTGAAAGATGAAATGACATTAAAAGCTTCAGGAAGGACGGATGCAGGTGTTCATGCTCTTGGTCAGATCGCTTCTTTTACGACCACAAGCGGGATGAAGGAACAGCAGTTTAAACT
>DAOVJS010000047.1 GCA_030673105.1 Spirochaetota bacterium | reverse complement strand
CGGTTTAATCGCGGACACATCCACCGCTGGTTTTCCTCCGTCGATTGCCAGTTTTTCCGCCATTTTAACCTCTCCTGACTTAATTTTTATATTTTCAATGAATCCCGCTCCACCCCGGGTTTTCCTCCGTCGATTGCAAGTTTTTCTGCCACTTTTACATCTCCTGATAGAATTGTTGTATTTTCAATATATTACCGGGGCCCGCTGTCTTCAATCAATACCTTGACAGGCTCTGGAAGTTTTATCCCGCTGCCTGCTGCGAACTCATACAGAGACTTACGGTTAATTCCCTTATGAATTGTGTGAGGAGAAGTTACTGAAAGGGCTCCTGTAATCGATCCGAGTTCATGAGCCTGAATAAGCCTTAGCCCCGCAGTCAATCCACAGATTAATCCTGCAAGAAAGGCATCACCCGCTCCGGCGGTGGATACGGCATTTACCGAAGGGGCGGGGATATAGCCGAGCTCCCTCCCGTCCCACACCCAGCTTCCCCTTTTCCCGGCAGTAATGGATATATATATATCAGGGTTAAGTTTTTTAATTACTTCGATTGAGCTCTTAACAATCTGTTCCGGGCTGCCTGTATCGTCCTCAAGACCCGCCGCTTTTGCCGCTTCATCGATATTAACAGCCAAAAGATCTAAATTTTGAAACAGGTTTAATTCTCTTACATCCTTCATCTCCTGTGAACTGAAGGACGCGGCCCGAAAAAATGAATACCCTGTACCCAGTTCAAGGATCTTTAGCCTTGTGGCAAGCGATGCTTCAGGTACGGCAAGCGCGATCCCTTTTCCCCTGTATGTTTTGAAAGATGGCTCGGTTTTGCATATGTATGCCGGAGTAACCTTTGAGCAGGCAGAATTATCTGTTGTCATGTTTCCGCCGCTGCCGTCAGGATACATGAAGCAGAATGAAAAAAGCGTCTGATCATTCTTTGACTTCTCGATATACCGCATATTCAGGCCGGCAGCAGCCATTTCATCATATAACCTGCCGCCTGTGTCATCGTCACCGACCTTTCCAGCAGGAAATGTTTCGAATTTTCGGCCGAGCAGCACTTTGACGTAGTGTGAAACAATGTGAAGCTTACAATAATCCCTGCGGTCGATGAACCGCCCGCTTCTGCTTTCCTCCCTCCCCAGCGTGTGATTGCCGTTAAGCAAAAAAAAACTTCCGGAGCCGATCCCTCCGGTACCTATTAACACGTGAAAGCGCAATTTACTGTCGTTTATATTTAGAGGATACATCTTTTTATAAGTTCTCCTCGACACCATAAAAATATCACAGTCCAAGGTCCCATTCAGGATGTTCACTTATCGGATGCCTTGCTGTGTCTACCGTTGCTGTGAGAAGAGCGTCCGGATGCTCCTGTAAAAGAGTTATCGGATATTCCGGTGTAAGGGGTCCAAAAAGCGCGACGCGGAGTGCTGTCTGCTTCCAGGCCCCTGTATCGCTGAAAAGGCGGACTTTTCTGGCGGAAAGGCATTCCTTGACCCCCAGTGTAACGGACATGGGCGGCACAAACTGATACGCGGACCCGAATGAACGCTGCGCCAGGGCCAAAATCGTGTCGAGATTGTTCTCCTGAATACGGATTGAAGAATTCCTCACATCATCAATTGTTACATGGCTGAAGGGGTGGCGGCGCGCCTGGTTATAGGCAATATGGCCGTCCTGTCCCCACCCGCCATAGGTAATATCAAGCGGCGCTGAATATATTTTTTCCCTGATCTCATCTATATTTACGGGTGTGAGCCAGTTTCTGTTTCCGTCGGGTACGGCAAGTTCCGGGTCTATCGGGTCATAAAACACCTCTTCCATGATTGTTCTAAAATTATAGGGATGCTTTTTCGGAAGCGTCTGTCCCTGCCAGTCAAGGCAGTCATCCATGTGGAAAACTATAATATTTTTTAGACTGACCCTTTCACTGTTTATCATACCTGTAAAAGGTCCGTACCAGCAGCTCGGACCGCAGGGAATAATGGCCCTGGTTATCCAGCTTTTTTCGTTATTAAGCTTAACCAGATCTACGAGTTTTTCAGCCATAATCTTCCCCATCTGCTCCGAATCCGTTAAAAGTCGAAAGGGAATCTTAAGGTCAGGATGACTCTCCAGTTCTCTGTAAGGAATTTTACACCAGTTGTACAGGTCGCCCGGTGTGATAGTACTCATGTTTTTCCTCCCCTCTGTTACCCTTTAATGCCCCCGGCAGTAAGGCCTCTGACAAGGTACTTCTGAAAAATGAGCGATAGAACGACCGGCAATACGGCGGCAATGAATGCGCCGGCAGTCATATCACCGTACCTGATCTGATACTTCCCTGCCATGTCTGCCAGAGCTACGGGTACTGTTTTCGAGGTCCCTTGGGATTGTCTGAAAGTAACCGTAGAGTATCCACACGGATATTGGAAGGAGCAACGCTCCTCTTAATTAACAAAGCAATTCTATATTCGTATTTTATTTATTGCAACAATTTTATGAATAAAATTTTCACATCGGGTATGTTAAAAAATCATATAAATTTCTGCGGTTATAAATAATTACGTCTGTACTGCTTCCAGGCATCTATGAAACTGTAAGTATTTTGCCAGGCTTTTTCCGTATTTTCCCGAACGTTGTCAACAGGCGATAAAATAAATCCCCCCTCCCTGCCCAGGCAGGCAAGTGCCTCAATCACAGCATCTTCCGTTTCCTTTTCCGTGCCGGTCTCGACAGTTACCGCGCCGCTTACTCCGCCCCATACTGTTTTTTTCTTCCTCGAAAATCTCTCCTTTACTTCATTCAAATCAGTGCCCTTTCCCTCTTCCGGGTCGAGCCCGATCAAAACATCGATCCCGGAATCAAGAATATCATCAAGAATGGGCATAAATGCGCTTGTAATAATGTAACCGTACTTTTTCCCGGCCTGATGAACAAGCCCCGCCTCTCTCTCTATGAAGGGGGCGATAATTTCTCGAAAGGCTGAAGGAGTCCAGAACTCTGTCGTCTCATACCAGGCCCTTCGTATTATCAAATCCGCGTCTGTCACATCAAGGTATATTTCGATCTGCTTCATGTTCCACTCATGGATAATACGGGCATACTCTTTAATCACATCGGGCCTGGTTATGGAAAGTATCATAACATCCTCATACCCTGAAAGCCAGGCCATGGCGTCACACCCCATTACCCCGGGGTCGACCTGCAGGCCGGGATTCACATATCCCTTCCAGCCGCCTACTAGTAAAAGGCTGAACTCATCCGAGATCTTTTTAGCTTCACCAGCCTCTTCTTTCAGCTTCTGTATGTCACGATCTTTAACCGGCCCAAAAATATACTTTAATTTTTCCAGATCTTCTTCAGGTTTCACCAGCACCTCTTCCGCCCGCGGAACAATCCAGTCCTTCAAAAGGGGGAAATCCTTCTCCGTCGGCCAGCCTTCCCTCTGCCTTACCCTGCCGGTAAGAGGACCTGCCGGTGTTTCCAGCTTTCTACAAAAATATTTAACGCCATCGGTTTCTTCTCCCCACTCTGTACACTTCACGTCCGGGTGCAGGGCACCGTATTGATGCAGCGTGTGGTTTAACTGTCCCACATGAATAAAGGCATCGAGACCAAGCTTTAACTGTTCCTCGATATACTCCCGCTCCGACCCGCACTTTTCATAGAGGTTTGAAAAGATCATAAACGAGCAGGGTATATAATCGATTTCCTCGTAATCCATCGCCCCTAACATTCTTTCTCTGGAGGTCATATAGCGGCACCTTCTTTTAATTTTTTTATTGCTAATACTAACATCTAACATCATCATTTACAATAATTTTTAAAAATACTTGAAAGAAATCTTTAACTCAGGTATGCTGATCTAAATAATAGGCAAGTAACCTTTCAATCATTATGAGATTTTATTGCTCGCCTATGGTTTATACCTAATTATATGTTTTGCAGCAATAAATTCTGGTACAAAATACCATAATATTAATAGATAAAACCAGAATCTGTATGTATGCGGCAGCCTAATAAGGTTGTGAGACAACCTCAATTAAATACAGTATTCCGGAGCAGGTAATGAAAACAGCCTTAACAAAACTGGTCGATCTGAATACAGGTGAAAAAGAGAAGATGGGCATCCTTTACACGCCCTCTGAAGTGCTCGGTCAGGTGGACCTGTGGAAAAATACCTTTGAAAAATTTAAGGACCGACTGGATGATATCCGGTCATTTATCCTGAGCTTCCTGAAGAAAAATAAGACTGCGACGGCTATATGCGCGGGCGCGGGCACGTCAGAGTATATCGGATACTGTGTTGAAGGGCTGATAAGGAAAAACCTGGGAATGCCGGTAAACGTCTTTTCAACAACCAGAATAGTAACATCACCCTACGATATCTTTATCATGGATTTTCCGGCACTGTTAATCTCCTTCGCGCGCTCCGGGAACAGCCCGGAAAGCATCGGCGCTGTTGAAATTGCCGACATGCTGGACTATAAAATCCGCCACTTTATTATTACCTGCAATGAAAAGGGAGACCTTAAAAATTGGGCTGAAAAAAAGAAAAACAGCTTCGCCTTCTGCCTTGACAAAGGCACGAATGATAAAGGGCTTGCCATGACATCTTCTTTTTCAAACATGGTGATTTCAGCTCAGATGCTTTCCCAGGTTTTCTGTTTCCGGGAATACTCCGAGCAATTTGAAAGAATCCTTCAGGGCGGGAAGAACCTGTTAAATACAGCACCGGATGTTATAAAAGATATTTGCGGTCTGGATTTCAACAGGGCGGTTTTCCTTGGAAACGGCAGCAATTTCGGGACCGCCGTGGAGTCCCACCTTAAACTGCAGGAGCTGACTTCCGGGCAGGTGATGTGCTCCTATGACACCTTCCCCGGTTTGAGACACGGTCCTGAAGCAGTGATCAATGATAATACTGTCGTTGTCGCCTACATTTCAAAAGACCCGTATCTCCGGAAGTATGAAGAAGACCTCCTTAAAGAGCTGAAGGAGAAAAAAATAGGAAAAGCGGTTTTGATCTGCTGCAATAAAATTGATGATGTGCTCAAACCGCTGTCGGACTTTACCATAGAATACGATCCTGATGACGCACTCGGCATCATTGACGACTTCACGCCGCCGATATTCATCATTATTGGACAACTATTCGGTGTCTTTAAATCCCTTGAGCTCGGCCTTAAACCGGATACACCCAGCGAAGCAGGCGTCATAAACAGGGTTGTAAAAGGGGTAAAGGTATACAACCCTTTAAGGTACAGAGAATCGGAAATATTTGAGATTATTTCAGAGCGATAGATGAAAAACATTACTGAGTACATCCTCTTTGAAATGGAGCATAATAATACTCCTGAACCTGCCGTGACTGTGGTGGCCGATTTAAACTACGATTACATCTACAACTCAGGTCCCCTTGAAAGCGGGAAAGAAGTAATTATATCGGATTTCACAAAGAATCTAGCGGGAGCGGGAGGTCTGGTTTCGTGCGGCCTTGCTAAACTGGGGGCGGATGTATATTTACTCACCGAGCTTGGCGAGGACGATGAAGGAAAATTATTATTCGAGGAGATCTCCGGATTTGGTGTAAACAGGGACGGCATAAAGCTGGTTAAAAATAAAAAAAGCCCGTTCACCCTCATATTTACCGAAGAAAAGGAAGAAATGCCGAGGCAGGTAGCGACCTATCCGGGAACCTCAAAGGACTTTTCAATAGATGCCGTTGATTATAAAAAATATATCGCAAGGTCCGATCTTGCATATTCATGCAACTACTTCATACTGCGGCGGCTGCAGGAAGAAATAAGGTTTGTTTTTAAATTCGCAAAAAATGAAAATGTCTTTACTTCATACGATGCGAACGCGGGTGACGGCTGGGAAAATGAAAAAAGTCTAACTACTCTGAAAAATAGAATTTATCCTTTAACGGATATTGTGTTTTTAAACGAGAGGGAGGCCTATTTTCTCACAAGAACAGAAGATCCTGTTAAAGGGATCAGGCGGGTAAGCCCGGAATCAATAACCGTCGTGATAAAATTAGGCGGACGCGGTGTCCTCATGAGGCACAGGGACAAACTCTACAGCATCACGGCATTTCCTATGAGGGAAAAGATCAGGGATACAATTGGTGCGGGAGACGCGTTTCAGGCAGCGTTCCTGTACTTTTATCTCAGAAAGTTTCCTGTGGAGATATGCGGTATACTTGGGGCCGCAAACGCGGCTTCCACCGTCATCCATAGGGGCGGGACTTCAGGCCAGTGCGGCTATAAAGATCTTATCAAGTTAATTAAGTATTATCAGATATTAGACATGGGCGGCGGGCGCATATCCATAGAGTTTCTGCATACTGTCCATAGATACTAAACTTTTAAATGGCGCCGCCTGACAACGGCCCGGGCAGGAGTTTACAATGAGCTACATGGGTCTGGATGTTGGACAGACAGGCTGCAAGGCAGTGGTATTTGACGAAAAGGGAAACCAGCTCTCTTTATCCTACAGGGAGTATCAAACGATCGTACCCCGAGAGGGATGGGCGGAACTCGATTCAGAGGAAGTGGTAGCAAGCTGTTTCACTGTAATAAAAGAAGCACAAAAATCATGTCCTCATGACCCTGTACAGGGGCTCGGCATTTCAACCATGGGAGAAGCCTTTACTCCGATCGGGCAGAACGGAGCCTATCTCGCGAATGCCATGATCACATTCGATACCCGTGCTGCTGACATTACCGTAAAATGGAGCAGACAGTTCGGCCTGAAAAAGCTGTATGAAGCTACAGGCCACACAGCGCATCCAATGTTTTCGATATTCAAACTCCTGTGGCTGAAGGAGAACCGTAAGAGCGTCTTTACAAAAGCTGTGAAATTTCTTTGCTTCGAAGACCTTCTTCAACATGCTCTGGGACTTGACCCGCATATATCATGGTGCCTGGCAGGACGCACAATGATGTTTAATGTTAAAACTCACGATTGGGATGATGATATTCTTGAGGCAGTGGGTATTAAAAAATCTCAACTATCCTGTCCCTCTCCATCCGGGAAAAAAATAGGAAAGATATCCCCTGATATCGCAAAATCCCTCGGTTTTTCAGAGGATGTTGTCGTCGCATCAGCGGGACATGACCAGCCTCTCGGGGCTCTCGGGGCCGGGGTCATAGATACAGGGAAAGCGATGTATGCGACAGGAACATCGGAATGTATCACCCCCGCATTCGGAAATCCTGTCATGACAGAGGAGCTGTTTAAAAATAATATCTGCACCTATGATTATGTTCTGGAGGGAATGTACACCACAGTTTCTTTCAGCCTTACAGGCGGCAATATACTGAAGTGGTTCCGTGATGAATGGGGGCAGGTTGAGGTAAAGGAGTCGGAAGCCACAGGCGAAAACGCATACGAGCTCCTCCTGAAAAAAATCGGTAACAGGCCTTCAGGGCTGCTTGTTCTCCCCTACTTCACCCCTTCAGGCACGCCTTATTTTGACACAGAAGTACCGGGCGCACTTATTGGATTACGTCTATCCACAAAACGTGAAGAAGTCCTCCGCGCGCTTCTGGAGGGCGTTGCCTTTGAAATGCGGCTTAACCTTAATATCCTTGAACATTCAGGAATTCATTTAGATGAACTTCGGGCAATAGGAGGCGGGGCGAAGAGCAATATCTGGACACAGCTCAAGGCTGATGTACTGAACAAGCCCATTACCACTGTACAGGTAACAGAAGCTGCTTGTTTCGCGGCAGCAATGCTTTCCTGCTCCGCGCTGACAGGTGAACCGGCCAGGTCCATTGCCGGGAGATGGGTAAAGACAGGCTCGGTTATTCATCCCGATCCTGAAAATGCCGGAGCATATACAGTTAGATTTGAAACATACAAAAAGCTGTATCCCGCGATAAAGGCACTTAAGATTTGAATATAAACCGGGTAAAGACATCCGTGGTAGCGCGGAAAAATATTTTATATAAAACGTTTAAAAGTCACCGCAATAAGGTGTACAACTCATTCTAAAAAAGGAGATGAAGATATGATAGAACCGACAGCAGGATTTATTGTCTACGGTACTCACAAAGACGGTCTGAAAGACCCTATGGGAAGACCGTTTATTGATGAAAAAATAATAGAACAATCTAAAAATGCCTTAAAAAAGAGAGGAATTAAACTGATAGAATATGGCACTGTGATAGCCACAAAAAAAGAAGCGGCCGAAGCCCTGAAGAAAATGAAGGATAATGATGATATTGACTGCGTAATTCTTTTTACAGGAACCTGGGTCTGGGCTTCCCACCTCATAGGCGCGCTCAGAGATTACGCATTCACCGGAAAAGGCCTGCTCATCTGGACCCATCCCGGCTCACAGGGCTGGCGCCCTGTCGGCGGGCTTGTAATGCACGGCGCTCTTCTTGAAGTAGGAATTCCCCACAGGTTTGTTTACGGCGGGGCGGAAGACGGAGCAGACGTGGATAAAATCGCAAGCTATCTGAAAGCGTCCCACCTGAAAAATTTTCTCAACATGTCCACCATTGGTACCTTCGGAGGAAGAGGCATGGGACAGACATGCGGAGCAGCGGACCCGTCACAGTGGATGAGAGTGTTCGGAATCGATATCGACTCGAGGGACACAACCCTGCTGATCAAGACCGCGAATGCAGTGTCAGATGAAGAAATTACCGCTCTGGAACCCCGTTTAGCCGCGCTGTTCGGAAAGGCGCCTGAGAAAAACGTTGTTAATGAGCGGTCTATACGTCTTTATCTGGCTTTAAAAAAGGTCGTTGATCAAGAGGAATTTGACTTTTATACTATCCAATCCTTTCCGGGGCTGGCAGACAGCTACGCTGCAAGCTGTTTCGCCCAATCAATGATGCTTGAGGACGGGTATGGTACGTCCACCCTCGGCGATTTTAACACAGCTCTCACAACCCTTCTTCTCACTAAACTCAGCAGCGAAAGGGTATACTACGGTGACCTGCAGAATATCGATAAAAAGAACAATGAGATCAAGATCATCGGTGACGGCGCCTGCCCTCCATCCCTTGCCGGAAAGCTGGGACCCGCAGGCTTTGCAGTGCACGGCATCCCGACTGAAGGAGAGGCAGGCGGTCTGTCTGTTAAGTTGATCTGCAAGGTCGGGGAAGGTGTTCTTGCCCGCCTCGGGAGAGTGAATGGTGAGTTCCAGATGGTCATTACTCCTGCCGAAATTTTTGAGCCCGGGCCAGACCAGGTTGAATCCAGGCTCAACGAATGCGGGGTGCCGTTCTGGCCGCACGGGTTTGTGAAAGCCCTGTGCGATATTGAAAAGCTCATTCAATCCTGGACAAATGAATACGCGTGCCTCGGCTATGGAAGCGACCTGCTTCCGGCTCTGGTGGACTTCTGCAGCCTGACCGGAATAAAGGCAATCCTGCCTTAAGACGGATCTTAAAAGTTATACCTTATACGATTTAGCTGAAAAAATAATTGAGAGTTATGATTTCGATTTTAATCAGGCATTTGGATTTTATGACAATACCTATGTCAGATTTTTTACTTATAAAATCATTAAAAGTATAGTAAACTTAATTTAGCAGAAATAATATGTAACCTTAGTGTATGGATAAAAGAAATGTTAAAAACTAAAACAGATAAAATTATTGAAGATTTTAGTCATTTATCTTTAGGTGATAAAGAATATGTGACAGATATTCTTCAAAAACAGTTAGTTAAGGCAAAAAGGGAAGCCATTACCAAAAGGGGCAAAGAAGCCCTTCAAAATATTAAAGACAGAAAAGTCAAAACTGGAACTGTTGAAGGAAATGGATTTTACTGTGGAGGTGGTTGGAATCCAAAAGAAAAAAGATGTAGCATGGTAATTGAAACAGGTCGTAATATTAATACTGCCATAAATTATTCAATAAAATTAAGAAAGTGGTTTGAAGTTAAAAAGATTAATTTCCAATTAACTTCTACAGTTTGTGATAATTGGTATACTTAAAGAAATTAAAAAGAATAAGCAGCAAAGAGTGGGGTTTTGTTTGACCCTCTTCCCTTTATTAGACAGGTTTCGAACATATTGCTAATAATAATAAAATTGAAGGTATCCCAAATTCGTTAATTTTATAATTCAAGTGTCAACTTTTTTACCACTCCCGGAACCTTTGGAATATTTGACAACTCGTTTTCGCAAAACTGTACATCCTGGGTATTGTCCATACTACTCATCTAACATTAGATTATTAACTATGAAATAATCGATATTGTAAATTCCAGCTTAAAGTTTGTTCCCCATTATAGATGAAAGTTGCCATCCAATTTCTATAAGGATTATGAAAGAGCCTTTTTCTTTCTTTTTGTTTTTAAAAAGAAATACATCATTTGCCTTTCTCCATAAAGTAGCATTTCTTCCGGCAAAGCCCTTTAGAATTTTTTTTTGGTGGGAAGGGAGGAAAAATAATCTCTAAAGTACCAAAAGACAGGAAGAGCGGGGTTGACTTTGTGATCTCCGATGAGAAGATACAGTTTAAGAGCAAAGCTTTGCTGGAGGTGATGAGCTGTAGTCGAGTGTGATAAAAAATGATTATAATCCTAGAATCTAAGGAAGAGATCAGAAAAAGGTCTCTTTCTTTTTTTATTTTTGTAAAGAAAAATATCGATTGCCGGTAACTTAAAGCAATGTCTTTTTCAGTAAAAGTTTTCGGGGGAAAATGAGGGGAGGGGGAATATAATAAAAAATATTTCTGCCGTCCTGGCAGAATTTTTTTACCTCGTTCTACAAGAAATGTGACCTTCATGTCACCTTCCTTGTGCCTGTACTGCTGTAGCTCCCAGTACAAACCTGCCATTGTTTCCTGCCTAAACTTAACACCCCTTCTAAATGAGATTTACTCATGACTCCGGTGCAAAGTTATCATTTTAACTTTCATTGTAAGCATATATCGTACTTTATACCAGATTACACATATAAAAAGTATATTTATTTATCCTTTCGGAAGGTAGGATGATAAAATATCTAATTTTTTTTCACAATATTTAAAAAAAACTTGACACGATAATGATAAAATATTAAGTTGGACTATATAACCAATTTGGTCGTAATATACAGAATTAGGGATAAAATTATCAGAAGATCACAAGAAAATGTAAGAGAGATTATTCTTAATGTGGCTCGCACCATTTTTGCTAGATTTGGCTTTAAAAAAGCTACAATGAATGAAATTGCCCAGGCCGCTCACAAAGGGAAAAGTTCTATTTACAACTATTTTAGGAGTAAAGAAGAAATTTTTCAGGCAGTAGTAGAAAAAGAAAGCCGGTTATTAGGAGAGGAATTAACTAAAGCTGTTGAAAAGGAAGAGACACCTCAGAAAAAGTTTCGTACTTATATAATATCGAGAATGCAGATTCTTAATCGTTTAGCAAATTTTTATAGTGCCCTCAAAGATGAATATTTTGAACATTATCGTTTTATTGAAAAGATCAGGGGAAAATACATTAAAGATGAGATTAACATGATTAAAAAGATTTTGAATGAAGGTGTAAATAAAGGAATATTTCTTGTTAAAGATCTAAATATAACAGCATTTGCTATTATCACTGCAATAAAGGGTTTGGAATATCCCTGGGCTATAGAGAATGATTCTTCTGAAACTGAAAAGAGTATCGATTATTTATTAGATATTCTTTTTAATGGTATAGTTAAGAAATAATTTTTTTTATCCATTATACGACTATAATACCAAATGAGTCTATTTATCCAAGGAAACCTGATATGGAATATTTTTCAAAGTTAGTGATTAGATTTCGTAAGGTAATCATTATTATTACCATTCTTGTTACCCTGGTTCTCGGATATTTCCTGAAGGACTTACAAATTAACTCCGATATAATCAGCTATCTTCCGGAGAGCGATCCGGCTGTACAACTATTTAATTATATTGGAGAAGAATATGGCGGGACTTCTTTAGCCATGATTGCTCTTGAAACGAATGAAATATTTAATAAAGATACGATAGAACGGCTCAACCATCTGACTTCAGAATTTAAACTCCTTGAAGGCGTATCCTATGTAACGAGCCTTGCCAATGTTCTTGATATCAAATCAGATGAATGGGGTATAGAAATCGGCCGACTTGTTGATGAATATGATTTACCTCAAACTTCAGAAGAACTTCAAAAACTTAAAACTTATACTCTCTCTAAAGATATGTATCGAGGAAAACTGATTTCAGATGATTCCAAAGTAACGCTTATTATCTGCCGGTTAAGGGAGGATGTTGATCAGATAAAAACTGCCCAACAGTTGAAAGAAATCGTTAAGAATTCAAACATAAAAGAAAAGGTTTATTATGGCGGCATGCCATTTCAGATGACGGATATTACCGATATTATTTTGAGCGATTTAATATTTTTAATTCCACTCATACTCTTGTTAATGGTTATTTCGCTATTTTTAAGTTTTCGTACTTTTAGAGGTGTTCTCCTGCCTATCACCTCTGTTTCAATCAGTACAATTTGGACACTTGGAATAATGAGTATCCTGAAAATTCCTTTCACTGCCATTTCAGATATCATTCCGGTTATCCTTATTGCTGTTGGAAGCGCTTATAGCATACACGTGATAAGTAAATTTGATGAAGATATAGAGAGAAATGGAGATAGAATTAAGCAGTTAGAAAATGCCTTAAAAGAAGTTGGGATTCCTGTAATTCTTGCGGCAATAACTACAATAGCAGGCTTTATGGCTTTTGTTTTTGGTTCCTATTTAGGTATGATTCGTGAATTCGGAATGTTTTCAAGTTTGGGCATTCTATTTGCTTTAATTACTTCAATTACATTTGTTCCATCTGTATTATCAGTAATGCCTGCTAAAGCTAAGTCAAGATCAAGTCAATGGGTGCCCACTCACGGGCTGTCTGTACAGGTACTATCAGTAATGCCTGCTAAAGATAGGTCAAGATCAGTTAATGGAGAAATTAAAAAAAGAAAAGGCATCACCCGGTTAATGGACAAGATAGGAGAATGGGTCCTGAATAATGAGATAATCATCATTATCATTGGTATTGTAATAATTATCGCCAGTATTGTGGGCATACCGAAGATAGAGAGAAAAGTGGATATGCTGGATTATTTTAAACCTGGAAGCGATATTCGATTAACTGAAGAAATGATGGAAAGTAAGTTTGGAGGTTCTATCCCTATCCAAATCCTGGTGAAAGGTGATATTCTGGATCCGGCTGTTCTAACAGAAATGAAAAAAATGGAAGATTTTTTAGAATCCCATAGAGATGTTAGTAATGCTCAATCAGTTGCCGACCTTATTGAAGAAATGGCTGATGCAATGGGTGAAGGGAAAGCCATCCCGGACAGTAGAGATAAGGTGAGCAATCTCTGGTTCCTCCTTGAAGGGGAAGAGATTATGAGCCAGCTGGTAAATGAAGATAAAACAGAAGCAGTTATTCAGGCGACCATTGTAAATGTTAATACAAAGAAAATACGAAATCTGGTTGAGGATATAGAAAGGCTTATTGAACAAACCGACACATCACTTTTTACTTTTTCTCAAACAGGGATGCCTGCTATCTATCAGCATTTAGATGACAGTATTACAAGCAGTCAAATACGGAGCTTAATTATTGCCATCATATTGGTATTTAT
>DAOVJS010000216.1 GCA_030673105.1 Spirochaetota bacterium | reverse complement strand
ATCCGACGGCTTTTCGATCGTGAATGCTTCTGTCCGGCCAAGGGCGGAAGCCTGTTTTTCTTTTATGATCTCATCCGCTGCCTGGTCCGCCTGCTTTCGATGCTTCTCTGTTGATTTACATCCAGCTAAAAAATAAATCAGGCAGGCGAACAGGAACAGTATTAAGTACAAGTATTTCAGCCTGTCAATTTTCATCTGCTTATTCACACCCCTCCGGATTATGCTGCGATATTAATATAGTTTCTCAAAGTGCCACTGAGTAATTAATTTTTTGATTTAAGATGAGTGCTGTAGTAAACTGAATTTGAAAATAATTATGCGGAATTCATGCCTTCCCGACCAGGTGCTGTACATTCAGGGGCAGTTTGTTCAGCACCTTAACATTATTTCCATACTTTCCAAGAGTTTTTTCAATAACGACATAATCGAGTCCCGGGATGATTATATCATTCCAGTGGTTCCCGACCCCCCTGATCGCGACGTCGAGCATATTTACTATCTGTTTCCCCAGCGGGTCTTCAGATTTAAGGGTAATCGCGCCGTAAAATTCGTAACATTCGGTATACCCTGAATTGTGAACACCTGTATACGGTTTCTGTCCCGGCAGATTAACATTTATTCCGAATCTTCTGTTTATTTCTGCTTCTCTTTTTTTGAAATAGCCGATAAGAGCCTCCTCCTCATGTTTGGCGGGCAGATTCTTCTCTGCAGCTTCAATGAATGCTTCAAGACCCGTCTGAAAAGCTTCTTCTACAAAATTAATCCAGAACTTTTGATCATTCGTAATTTTCGAAGGATCATCAACAGCAACCACCGACACCCTCTCACAGGCAGCCAGCCCGTCAAGCCTCGGGCCAACCCCCACATGAACAAAATCACCTTCCTTTATCTTTTCGTTTAACGCTTTTCCTATCAAAGAACGGTTTGCCTCTCCTGTGTTAACAATTACGTCAAAACCCATCTGCTCAACCCCGAGTTCGTACGCTATGGCGGAGCCCCATCCGGCAACCTGAGTCTCATACATTCCCGGTTTCAGTACTCCCAGCATACCTTCCACCATCACATCCGCGATCAGACAGGCGTTCTCCACAAGTTTCATTTCAGAATCTGATTTCTCATATTTTATTTTGTAATATATTTCCTGGGCATCGATGAGCTTCTCACAGCTACCCAGATAATTTGATATAAGTTCATAGATGTGTACAGGCAGGACCGCCCTTGGTGTTAACAAAGCGATGGCACCGGGCTTGCCGCCGCAGGCCTCTTCAATAACATCCTCAAATTTTTCCGCGGCAATGGGATAATCCTCATCAGCAAGCTTCAGAATCTCCACCTTGTGTGTCTTAGAACCGGAACGGGGGGCAAGCTGTTCCGCAACATAGCCGCCTTCAAGACCCGTGATGATATGAAACCCGTTCTTTCCTAGAATTCCCGCGACAGCTTCAACGGAAATATTTGTATTCCCGCCGAGATAGGGAACATCTCCATCGTAATGTTCATTCGAATAGAGCAGGCCGCAGTCAAATCCCGCTTTTTGAAGCGTGTTAAAAACTCTCTTCTGCCTGCTTTTAAACTCATCGAACCCGATCCTAAGCTCCCTGTCTATATACGGTGCTCTTTCCAAAAGCCTTGATATAAATTCAGCCTCTTTCTTCCATTCTCTTGTTTTCATCCTGAACCTTCCTGTATATTATTTTTTAAAAATCGATCCTTCATCAATCTTACTTTCTTATATCATAGTGGGTCATGATATTATGTCAAGTGTCTTTATTAATTTATCAATTTAGTTCTTTTTATCTTGACATCCTCAATTGAGGATTGTAGGGAGGGCAAGGCTTGCGCGGATTGATTTTAAGCGGTTTTTTTGAGATGGGTGGTAAAAAAGTGCCCCCTTTTCATACGGAGATATTATCCGTGATATAAGAGAAATGTTGGACCCGTCTATAAAAAAAATTACTCTATTGCTCATATATCCTCAAAAAAAAACCCGGAGCCAAGCCCCGGGAACTATGAGAACCAAAGCTCATAGCGAAGATCTATTTTATAATCATAATTTTACTTCATTTTCGGCACAGGCCAACTATTTTTTATATTTTTGTCAATGTTTTTTTAATGCTGTGAATGATTAGTTAACGTATGACCTAAGCGAACTCAACTTTTCTTACAATTTTGCTTACAATGGCAAAAATTAAAAGAGAGGGGATAATAAAAAACGGTTTAAATATTTGTTATTGAATAAATAAACCATCTGAGCCGTGAAGGGATCGAACCTTCGACCCGCAGATTAAGAGTCTGCTGCTCTACCAGCTGAGCTAACGGCCCGTTATGCACGCCCGGCAGGATTCGAACCTGCGACCTTCGGATTCGAAGTCCACTGCTCTATCCCCTGAGCTACGGACGCATCTTGTCTCCATAGACAAATTACGCGTTTAACGCGAAACTACAATAAAAGTACAGCGCGGATTCCCCTGAGTTCATACTAGTTGTATCAAGTTACGGTTATAATCCGCGCTGTGAAATAGAGGAACAAAGTTCCTCTATTTTTGGGTGAGCGACGGGACTTGAACCCGCAACAACAAGGTCCACAACCTTGCGCTCTACCGGTTGAACTACGCTCACCATGTTCGCGTCTGGCAGGACTCGAACCTGCGGCCCACAACTTAGAAGGCTGTTGCTCTATCCACCTGAGCTACAGACGCCAGTTCGGGATGGTGAGATTCGAACTCACGGCCCCATGGTCCCAAACCATGTGCGCTACCAAACTGCGCCACATCCCGCTGGATAAACCAGATTAAAATTTATCATTATAAAGTTTCAAAGTAAAGAAAAAAGGTGGCATAGAGAACTGTTTCACGGTTATGACGACATATACGTAGGACAATATTTATTGAATAAACGTTGTCCAAAGCTCACAATCTTTCGACGTGAAGAGTGTCCTGGAAGAGTTCAAGTTTCTTAATGTAAATGCCCGGAATGGCACGTTTTCCCTCTCTAAAACGTGATATTAGAAAAATGGGAATTTTTACGCGACCAATCCTGAAATCCACAATCGAGTACACTACCTTTCCTTCCTGAGCTTTTACAATGGCAGAAATAAGAGTTGTCGTATGTTCTGTTTCCTTTTTCTTTGTTATATATGACAGGAATCCAGAGGCTGGAATATCTGTTATCTTGCTTTTAAAGAGAGCAGTAATTTCATCCTGGTTGAATTGGACATAAATTGCGGCAATTTCAAATCCCAGCTTCTCTTCGATTGCTCCCTTCAGCAGGGCGCAAACCTCCTGTTTTGTCAGAACTGTAGATTTTCCCGGCCCTTTGAACATAGAGATTTTATTTTGAACACTATCAAATATTTCCTCATTCAGCTCTACCGGCTGAAACTCGAAAGGTTTCACCATTCTGAGAGGAATAAGAACCAGAATCCAGATTATAAACGCGCTGGTAAAACCGGCGAATAAAAGGCCAAGGAGTAGAGCTATGTTTGTCATTCTTTTTACGGCCATCAGCCCTGATCACTCCACATTAATATTTATGTTATGGTTTCATTTGATAGATACACGCATATTTATTTAACTTAATTTCTGTTTAGAGTATTAGATTCAAATATCTTTATTTCGTTGTCAATCACCTACAACCACCTAATCGCCATTGAATATCGGCATACACAAGTGCTGTGTCATTGTATTTATTCTGGATAT
>DAOVJS010000070.1 GCA_030673105.1 Spirochaetota bacterium | reverse complement strand
GCTACTGCCATGGCTGATCCTGTAGTTTCAGTTATGATGCCGGGTTTTATGTTTCCGGCACCGACAGCGCTTGTATTCTGGTCCATCGAGCCCTTGACAACAACCGTACTCTTACTTATGCCGAGCTCATCGGCAACAGATGGTCTTATCTTACCCGCTATGCTTCCCTCAGCAATAATATCAGGCAGCATTTCCCTTACACCTAAGTAGTCAACAGTTTTACACCAGTACTGTCTTTTGTGTATATCTATAAGAGCGCTTGTTGACAGCAGGGAAGCGGATGATACGAAGTTACCTGTCAGCCTGTATGTGATGTAATCCTCAACAAGCATGATCTTAGCTGTTCGATTAAATACACCTGTTTCATTATTTTTAACCCAGAGGATTTTAGGCGCGCTCCACATAGGATCCATTTCCAGCATACCGGTTATTTTGTAAAACTCACCGGTTTCCATGATAACCTTTAATTCATCTGCCTCTTTCCTTGACCGGTTGTCGTACCACACAATCGCGGGCCGGACAGAGCTGCCGTCACTGTCAAGTAAAATAATTGTTTCACCCTGGCTGCAGCCTGAAATTGATTTTATATCAGCCGGCGCTGTTCCGCTTTTCGCGATTATTTCTCTGAATCCCTCCTCAACGGATGCCCAGTATGTTTCAGGCTCAACCTCGTACCAGTCGACATGCGGTGAGTTTAGACTATAGTCTTTTATGACTTTGTAGATCTGGTTTCCTTCTATACTGTAGAGGGCGGTTTTAACAGATGTTGTTCCAACGTCAAAAGTAAGATACATATTTTAACCTCCGGCATGGTATTGGTAAGAGCTTGCCGCACGGTTCGAGCGGCCCCTGGCCGCAACCAAATTCAGCACCAATTTCGTCTAACACGCCTTAACTGTCAGGCAAAAGTTACGGAATAACATAAAAATTACTGCAGATTGGCGTGTCTTGTGTTAATTGAATCAGGGCTTTCATTTTTTTCCTTTGCCAGCATTACCACAAGAGTATAGAATAGTATATAGATGTTAAATCCGAACAGAGCCCCCAATAAATTCTGGTTGTGTTTATCGCCAATCGCGGCAAGCCCTGAAAATGAGATGTCCCCGGCGTGTTTGTTTATTTTAAGGATCCCGTCTGATATTCTCCCCAGGGGTGAGTCTGCGTTTGAGGTAATCCCAAGCACCCTGCCTCCAAGCTTCTTTGCCTTTTCAGCCAGTGTAACGACCGTTGCTGTCCCGCCTGACTGTGATATCGCGATGAGCAGGTCATTCTCGTGAAAGGGCGGGTTAATCTCATCGAAAATTGTATAAGCCTTCAGGCCGACATGGTTGAGCTTCATTGCCAGGATTCTGCCGAACATCCCTGAATGGCCTATTCCCAGGACGTATATCTTCTCTGCGTCTAATATAAGAGAAACAATGTCCTGCATACTTTTTTCGCCAATTTCTTTAAATACCCCTTTCGCGTTTGTGTAGAATTCATCGAGAATAGTTTTATGAATTTCATTCATTTAGTGCCGCCTTGTTAAAGAATATTTTTGTTTATGAAACAGGCTCGCCCTGCAGTGATGTTTTACGGACTGCTGTTTATCATTCCGATTATTTTGCCAGCCTGTCCTGATGTTTTTTAATGTGGCTCTCGAAAACTTTTAGAACCCTGTCCGCCTGGGCCTCTGATATTACAAGAGGCGGTTTTATCTTGAGAACATTGCCGATTCCTTTGAACTTGCTCTCCCCGAAGATAACCCCGTCTTCAATAGAGTCTTTCACTATCTGGTGGCATATATCGTTTGCCATCTCTTTTGTTTTTCTGTTTTTAACCAGCTCAATACCGATCATCAGCCCGGGACCTCTTATATCACCGATGAGCTCGTACTTATTTTGAAGCTCCTTCAAACGCGAGGTGAAGTAGACGCCCATTTTTTTCGCTTTATCAATAAGGTTTTCCTCTTTGATTACATCAAGTGTCGCTATTGCAGCGGCAAATGAAACCGGAAAATGGGCAAAGGTAAATGAGTCAGATGCCGGAGCAGGTGGTTCAAGGTCCGCTCTCTGCATCACTCCGGCCAGGGGGAAGCCGCCCGCAATAGCCTTGCCGTATGACATTATATCAGGGTACACACCGTACAGTTCACATGCGAACATGGCGCCGAGCCTTCCGAATCCGGTCTGGATCTCATCAAAAATCAGGAGTATCCCGAATTCATCGCATATCTCCCTTATCCGTTTAAGGTACCCTTCAGGAAAGTCTATCATCCCGCCGCTTGCCTGCAGGGGTTCCATGATAATGGCAATAACAGGCTCCAATCCCCTTTCAATCAGGGTTTTAACATACTCGGCACACATAATGCCGCATTTCGGGTATTCCATGCTGAAAGGACACCTGTAGCAGTACGCGTTTGGAATGCGGACAAAGTGCTCCATATAAGGCGCGAATAACTTATTAAGAGGATGATAGGGCCAGCTTGCCGCTATTGTGGCAAGCGTCCTTCCGGAGTAGTTTTCAAAGGGCGAAAGAAACTTAATTCCTTCAGGATTATTGATGATGGCCAGCTTAAGAGCGGATTCGTTGGCAATCGAGCCGTGAAGGCAGAAGCTTATTTTCTTTAAATTTTTAGGGGCGGCTTCACCTAATTTCTTAAGCAGCAGCAGCTTGGGAACAGTCTCAAAGCTGGTTCTTACATGCGAAATCTTCTGAATCTGCTCGGTGACAGCCTCTATTACCTTTGGATGGCCTACCCCGATGTTAAAGGTCCATGCCTGGGAGGTACAATCAATATACTCTTTTCCCTTACTGTCTTTAATTACAGCTCCTTTACCGCTTTCGATGAGAATGGGTAAGCCGCCTCCCACAGAACCTGACATAAGATACTTCCTTCCTTCCTCTAAATCCCTGGGATTGATGTTTTCAAACATTTTATATCTCCTTTAATATTTTGCTGTTGCCGGATTTTTTTCGCTGCAGTTCAGGCCTGATTTGTATCGAGGATTACCTTCAATCCCTCCTTCTTTCTCATCACCTCCATGCCGTCCACGGTTTTTTCAATAGGGAATGAATGAGTTATAAATTTATTCAGGTTGAGCGAAGGGGCCATTTCGGCCGCCCGCCTGAAGTCGTCTATTGTTGCATCGATGCTTCCCGTGATGGTGATTTCATTGTAGTGTACAATATTCGGGTCCATATTCCACATGCTTCCATGGGGGAGCCCTCCGAAGATCAAAAGTTTTCCATCGTTTTTCAGGATTTTTATTCCGCTTTCAATCGCTCCCACACTCGGTGTTGCTGTTACTACTATGTCTGCCCCATTCCTTCCCGCAAAATCAAGAACCTTTTTTTCCCAGTCAGTGCTGTCGGCATTAATTGTAATTTCCGCCCCGAAAGAAACCGCCTGCTCCAGCCTGCTTTCAACCATGTCGACTATCGCGACCTTACCGGCACCGATCTTTTTTGAGATGATCATGTGAGCTAGACCGATCGGCCCTGAGCCGAAAATGACAACAGAGTCGCCTGGCTGTATATTAAGTCTTCGAAGGCCGTGCAGTACACAGCTGAAGGGCTCGATCATTGTGCCTTCCTCGTCTGTTATTTCATCCACTATCTTAACAAGGGCTCCTCTCTGGACACCTTTCTCAGGGATCTTCATATATTCAGCAAATCCCCCGTCATAGGTACACCCGAAAACAACCACATTTTCACAGAGGTTCTCTTTACCCGATACGCAGAACTCACACTGCCCGCACCCGTAGATGGGCGCGACTACAACACGCTCACCGGGTGCATATCCGGTAACTTTGCTGCCTGCTTTAAAAACTTCTGCCGTGAGCTCATGGCCGAAAATTATGGGAATTTTATACCGCTTTTCAACACCGTTAAAGTAGCTTCTCGCGTCCGAGCCGCAAATACCGCACGCTTTTACTTTTAGAAGTACATCTCCGTCTGCGATTTCAGGGATATCAATAGATTCAATTCTCATGTCCTCTTTATTACCGTAAAATAGCGCTGATTTCATCTTTTCTTTCATATGTTAATTCTCCATGCCTAAATTTCTTTAAAAATATGTTGATTTATGGTTGAATCTAACATATTATAACATATATAACATTAAAAAGCAACATAATTTAGTAAAGTTATTTTAAAATTCTTTCAGGATATTTCGGGTACAGCTATTATGAACCTGCGTCAATCCAGGATACTTGAACTTCTAGAAAAGAACGGCAGGGTTTCTATCGCGGAGATAAAAGAGATGTTTAATGTCTCTGACATGACTGTTAGAAGGGACCTTTTAACGCTTGATCAGATGGGTTATGTTACAAAGGTTCACGGCGGGGTTTTAGCAAAAAACAAACTTTTCCTTGATGGTTCGTTTAGTCACAGGGAAAAGAAGAACATAAAAGAAAAAAAGGCCATTGCTAATCAGGCTGCCGGCTTGATAGAGCCCGGAGAAAATGTTATTTTAGACACAGGTACTACAACATTATACCTTGCAAGAGAGCTTGTCAAATCAGGTATAGTTATAACTGTGGCAACCACCTCTCTGGCAGTTGCAAGCACCTTATTTAATTCAAATATTGATGTTTTAATATTTGGCGGCTTTTTAAGAAGAGAAATACCGGACCTGATCGGGCCCCTTACTGAGAAAAATCTGGCTGATTTCCATGCTGATAAGCTCTTCGTGGGATGTGATGGTGTACTGCTGGAAGAGGGGTTTTTTACCTCTGATTTGAATATTTCACATTTAGAGGAAAAAATGGTAAATATTGCAGATGAGGTTATTGTGATAGCAGATAGTTCCAAGTTCGGGAGAAAATCATTCGTGAAATACGCGGATATTACCATGGTGGACAAAATAATTACAGATAGCGGGGTTGGGAAAAGCATCGTTGAAAAGTTCGGCAATAAAGGGGTTGAAGTGGTAATTGCTGATCTATAAGATGATGTTTATTCATTTGAATAAAGAATATTTTCCGGATGATTAAGGGCTCGCCTGATTGTGGTTTTTCAAAAATAGAAATAAAAATCCCCTGGGAGGTATTGTATGAAAACTTTCGGTATCGGAATTATTGGCGCGGGGTTTATGGGAAAAACCCATACATACAACTACGTGAACATGCCGCTTTTTTACGACGGACTACCCTTTAAAGTAAAGCTAGTCGGAATCTGCAACAGGACCTTGAGCAAGGCGGAACGGTTAAAAGATGATTTCGGGTACGAATTCGCGACGAGTAATTACACGGATCTTCTTGAAAGAAAGGACATCGATATTATTGACATATGCACGCCGAATAAGGTGCACCATGAGCAGATAATAAACTCTTTAAAAGCTAAGAAACATATATATGCTGATAAACCGCTGTGCATCACGGATGAAGAAGCGGATGACATTGTGAGCACGGCGGAAAAATCGGAAGTGGTGAATCAAATTGCCTTCCACAACAGGTTCTACCCGGCATCCATGAAAATGAAAATGTTGATGGAAGAAGGCTTTCCCGGAAAACCGATCTCATTCAGGATAATTTATTACCATTCGAGCAACCTGAATCCTGATAAATTCCGCGGCTGGAGGCAGAGCATGGATGAGTCAGGGGGCGGGGTTCTGTATGATATGGGATCACATGCTATCGACCTGGTGTTTTATCTGCTTGGTGAGTATGATCGAATGAGTATGGACAGTGTGATTCTATTTCCGGAAAGACCTGATAAAGACGGGAACATGACAAAGATCGATACCGAGGATCATGTATTCATAAATGCCAGAATGAAAAACGGGGCATACGGGACAATAGAGGCATCAAAGATAATTGCGGGAAGCAACGATGACCTCGACCTTGAGCTTTATGGCACAGATGGCGCGATCCGCTTTAACCTCATGAACCCCGGCTTCGTGTGGATTTATGACGCGCGGGACAGTGAAGGCCCGATAGGGGGGAAAAGAGGTTACAAGGCTGTTGAAACTTTAAATAAGGACCCCGGCTCGAGATCAAATTTTCCGGGTCCCAGGTTTAATGCCGCGTGGCTCAGAGGGCATATAGGAAGCCAGTATAATTTTGTGAAGTGTGTGTATGAAAATAAACCGGCGGTACCGTCATTGAAAGACGGTGCCTATATCCAGAAAGTTATGAACAGGCTGTACAGGGTGAATAATAAGGAAGAGTGGATTTCGGTTTAGGGATTATATCTATCAATCTCTCTTTCCAGTTCATTTAACATGACGGTGGCTTTTCCCTGAAAGAAAATATCCGTTATTTCATTCGTGTAACTTGATGGTTTGATGTTTACTTCAATGATTTCTGCCCCTCTCCTCTTCGCTTCTATAGGTATCATTGAAGCTGGATACACCTCGCCTGTGGTACCAACGACAAGCATTGCATCAGTTTTCTTCAGGGCCCTTTGAGCGTTTACTACAGCACTGCCGGGAATCTCCTCCCCGAAGAATACCATGTCGGGTTTTAATATTCCGCCGCATTCACAGACCGGAGGGAGGTTCTCAATCAATTCGGGGCTTGCCATGTACAGCTTTCTGCAGGCTATGCATATAAGGTTTTGAGAGTTTCCATGATATTCTACCACATTCTTACTTCCTGCCTCGAAGTGAAGATTGTCGATATTCTGAGTTATAATTATTTTTAGAAAGCCTTTTTGCTCAAGGCGGGAGAGAACAAAGTGGGCGTCGTTTGGTTTTGATTCCGCAAAAGATTCAAAAAAAAGTTTTTTCAACAATTTCCAGGATTCAGCGGGATTTGCGGTGAAGTATGATATATCGAATAGTTCGGGGTCATATTTAGTCCACAGGCCGTTTTTTCCCCTGAAGGTGGGTATCCCGCTTTCAAATGATATCCCGGATCCGGTGAAAGCGCTGAGGTACCTGGCCTTCAGGATGATATGAGCCGCTTTCTGAAAACTGTTTTCCATTTTATGGTTTACCTGTAAAAAAAAATAATGTCTTTTTTTCAAAATGGGAAATATTATAATAAGATGTTGTAACATTTGAAATCGGGGGTTTACCATTGGAGAAAACGGGGATTACAGCGGCTGGTAACTTTATTATAGATCATGTTAAGGTAGTGGATCTGTGGCCGGATGAGGGGATGCTGTCATTAATTTTTGAAGAGAAAAGGGCCAGCGGCGGATGCGCGTACAACGTCCTTAAGGATCTGGCTCTTTTGAAAGCAGATATACCGCTTTACGGCATCGGCCTTATAAGTAACGACGAAGATGGAAATTATATCATGGAAGATCTAAAAAAGCACAAAATTGATTCGTCAATGATGCGGTTTATGGATGGCGTACGCACATCCTATACGGATGTGATTACGGTCAAGGGAACAGGTAACAGAACATATTTTCATAATAAAGGCACCGGTAAATATTTCAGTAAAAATCACATTGATTTTTCGAAAATAAGAACAAAAATGTTTCACATTGGATACATCCTGTTGCTTGATATACTGGACGGGCCGGACCCTGAGTATGGAACAATGATGGCCCGTGTTTTAAAAATGGCCAAAGACAGCGGATTGAAAACATCTGTTGATGTTGTAAGCGAAAGCAGTTACAGGTTTAACAAAATTGTTCTCCCGGCGCTGAAGTACACCGATTACCTTATTTTCAACGAGATTGAAGCTGGTAGAACAACAGGAAATGAGATCAGAGAAAAATCCGGTAAATTAAATACCGGTAACCTCAAGAAGGCACTGGGGGCGCTCATGGAGAATAGTGAAAGTGAGCTTATCTGTATCCACTTCCCGGAAGGGGCCTATGCCGCTATGAAAGGCTCTGAGCCGTTTTTTACACCCTCCCATTACTGTCCTGAAAGACTTCTAAAAAGCACTGTGGGCGCGGGTGACGCTTTTTGCGCCGGTATGCTGTACGGTATCCACGAAGAGTGGGACCTCGAAAGAACGATGAAGTTTGCCAATGCCATGGCCGCAATGTGTTTAAAAGGTTTGACTACCTCTGACGGCATGGAAAGTATGAAAGAAACAGTTAAGCTGATGAATGAGGTGCCTCTGAGAAAGTTGAAAATTTGATGACTTTTGAACGATTCAGGGTAATACGCACGGTGAATCTCAAAATCACTGCGAGGACTCATTCAGCAATGCGGCATACTCATCAATAGCCACGCTCTTTCCGCTTGTAACAACGGCATAATTTTTTTCTATTTCGGGCATTTCCCTTTCAAAGAAGATTGCCATGGTTCTTTTCTTATTATCAGAAAATGGAGCGTATTTGAGAAACAGGTATGAAGTGTACAGTTTTGTTGCCATATCCACGAGCTTTCCGGAGTGGTAGGACTGGTAGGTTCTATCATCTTTTTTCTTGATAAAATCAACTACCTTGCCCAATAGTTCCCGTTTCTCCCTCAATTCCTTCAGAAAGGGCTTTTGAAAGTTTTCTTTAAAAAGAGCTTCCATTTTATCCAGCTCGGGTTCCATGACTCCTGTGATAACCCCGCCTATTGCCGCTACGTACTGCAGTTGTGTTGTTCCTTCATATATGTTTGTTATTCGTGCGTCCCTGTAATGTCTCTCAATATTAAAATCTTTCATGAAGCCGGTACCTCCGTGTACCTGCAGCATGTCGTATGAAACCTTATTTGCGTATTCGGTTGAAATGTACTTGGACATGGGAGTGAGGAGCGCCGCGAGTGAGGTGTAGTATTTTTTCATCTCTCTCAGTTCGGACGGCGGCCTGTCAGTTTTTTCGAATTTTTCATCATACCCGAATTTTAAGTCTACAACCAGTGATGTATCATAAAGCAGGAGCCTTGCTGCTTCAATACTTACCCGGGCGTTAACCAGCATATCATAAACGAGGGGTATATCGGCAATCGCAGTTCCGAACTGTTCGCGTGCCAGTGCGTATTCCAGTCCTTCCAGATAGGCTGCCTGGGCAATACCGATTCCCTGTGCTGAGATGGCGACCCGTGCTCCGTTCATGAGAGCCATAACGTACCGTATGAGACCCATTCTTCTTTTCCCGATAAGATAGGCCTTGGTATTGTTAAACTGGAGCTCGCAGGTAGGTGAGCCGTGTATCCCCAGTTTATCCTCGATCCTCCGCACGGCAAGGGATTCATCATGCTCACAGAGAAACATTGAGAGCCCTCTCCCGTCTTTCGTACCGGGCTCGCTTCTCGCAAGCACGAGCAGGATATCCCCGCATCCGTTTGTGATAAACCTTTTCATCCCGTTAAGGTGCCAGATGTCCTCTGACTCGTCATAGGTTGCCTTGAGCTGGACCGCCTGTAAGTCGGACCCCGCGTCCGGTTCTGTCAGGGCCATTGCTCCGGTGACGCTTCCGCTTGAAAATTGAGGGAGGTATTTTGCTTTTAATTCTTCATCAGCAAATTGATTGATCGTCTCAGCTATGGCCTGTAAGCCGAAAATATTCATTAAGCTCGCGTCAGCCTGTGATACCATCTCAATGCCGATGGAATAGATGAAGCCCGGGAGGTTGAGACCGCCGTACCGTCTCGGCAGGGTAAAACCCATAAGATCTGATTTTCTCAGCATATCCAGGGACTTTTGTATTCCCTCGGGATAGGTAACCGTCCCGGCATTGAAGTGACAGCCTTCTTCATCCACATCCGGGGCCAGAGGAGCAATGATTTGTGCTGAAATATCTCCTATGAGGGTGAGTATTTCCCTGTATCCTTCCCTTGTGTCCTCTGCGTTTGTAAACGCGTAATCAAATTCTGTGGCATCAGAGTAATCGCCCTCTCTTAAGGCGATCACTTCAGTAAGGTCAATATTGTTAAAGAGAAGTTGAATATCTTCGTTATCGGTAAAGTAATTTTCCATAAGCCGTCCTTGCTGCTTTGCAGCTCCTGATATTTTTTAAATTGTATTTCCTTGCTAATCCACACGCCTTTTCTTGATATCTTCTATCATAATTGGAATTACATCGTTGAGATCTCCGATAATGCCGTAATGAGCAACGCCGAATATGGGCGCCTCAGGATCTTTGTTAATGGCAACTATTTTCGCGGCCTTGTCCATGCCCGCCCTGTGCTGCACTGACCCGGAGATGCCGCACGCGATATAGAGTTTTGGCCTTACTGTTGTCCCTGTTTGTCCAACCTGGTGGTCCTTCGCAACGAACCCCGCGTCAACTGCGGCCCTGCTCGCGCCCACCTCTGCTCCGAGTGCCCCTGCAAAATCGTATATCAATTTAAAGTTATCTCTTGAGCCAACACCGTATCCCCCGGAAACGATAATCTGGGCGGCTTTGAGGTTAACTTTTTTTTCTGTTTTTT
>DAOVJS010000136.1 GCA_030673105.1 Spirochaetota bacterium | reverse complement strand
TATTCCAAGGTAGTTAACATTATCTCCTTTACTTTTTTTCATCCGTTTCTCCTAATCTTTCCATTTCCCTCCTTGTGAGGTCGTCTTCCATTTTTTTTAGGCCGCCTCCTTTGAATAAATACGCGCTCATAAAGTTGAAGAACACGCCGATTCCCCAGAAAAGAGCGACCCAGAGCCACCACTGATGACCGCGGCTGGTAACATTGTTGATGATCGCGAGTACTACCAGAACAGAGATATAGGTAATGAAATGGCGTATGAATGCTACCTTGTTTTTTGCTATTTTTCTGGCCTCGTTTAACCTTGAGTTTTCAGATTCCTCTTTGTTTTCATCTCCCATTGTGACCCCCTGAAACTTTGTGATTAAATTATTATAGGCTGAGTATTTTAATACACAATGCCGGAAATACTCGAAAAAGTCAAGAATATATAATAAATGTAAAATATGTGTGGCAATACGGTTTAGGCCGGTGTAAAATAAAAATTATTCATATTGTTTGCTAAAAGGGGGTCAAAGATGACAGGGAGTGTAAGGGCGGCAGTCGTTCAGTTTGAGCATGCTCCAGGGGATAAAAGGGCCAATTTCAAGAAAATAGACAGCTTTTTATACAGAGCGGCCCGGGAAAAAGTGGAGATTGTCGTATTTCCTGAATGCTGTATCACGGGTTACTGGTTTCTGAGAAACCTTTCAAAGGGTGAGCTTTTAAAGATTGCCGAGCCTGTGTTTGACGGGGAAATGTCCGCGATGCTGATGGCCCGCGCGAAAGAATATCAAATGACGATCGGGGCGGGACTGGTGGAGGTGACTGAGGGGGGAAAACTTTACAATACCTATGTTGTGGCTCTTCCTGATGGCAGGGCATACCGTCACCGCAAACTTCACTGCTTTATCAGTGATCATCTAAATTCCGGTACAGAGTTTACTGTTTTTAATACTTCCCATGGAGTGCGGGTGGGGGTCCTGACCTGCTATGATAACAATATAGGGGAGAATGTCAGGATGACGGCACTGAGGGGAGCGCAGATACTTCTCGCCCCGCATCAGACTGGAGGGTGCAGATCTACCAATCCGCATACCATGGGGCTGATAGACCGCGCGCTGTGGGACAACAGAAAAAAAGATCCCGGGGCAATTGAAAAAGAGCTGCGAGGCCTAAAGGGGAGAGGATGGCTCCTCAGGTGGCTTCCGGCACGGGCCCATGACAACGGAGTGTTCCTCCTGTTCAGCAACGGAGTGGGAATCGATGATGATGAGATCCGCACCGGAAACGCGATGATTATTGACCCTTATGGGAGGATTATCGCTGAAACCTGGAAAGCAGGTGATGATATGGTGGCGGCTGATCTGGACCCTTCTCTTCTTGTCGAGAACACAGGGCAGCGCTGGATTAAAACGAGGAGGCCCGAATTATATGGGCCTCTGGCTGTTCTGACAGGGCTGGAAGAGGATACCAGGGCGGTCCGGTTTGATGAAAAGGGTGTGTGAGCATATGCTGGGATAAACGCTACTCCTCTGCTGCACCGGCAGCTTCGATGATCAGTTTTTTCAGGTGTTCGAGTGTTTTTTTTACAGTCTCTGAGACTTCAGCCCCCAGCTGTAATTGACGGGGCTCAACCCCGAGAATAAATATATCCGTGTTTATTTGTGATTTCATGTAGTCGATGAGCATACCGAGTGATATATCATGGGTTGAGAATCCTGATTTTTCAAGGTCCTTTTGGTCAAGTATTCTGTATTCTCCGGGTTTTAAATTCAGATGTACCGCATCTATAATAAGGATTGTATCGGGATTTTCTTTGATGATTTTTCCCAAATAGTTTTCGGGAGTTCCCTCCGCGTTGATGCAGGAAGCGTTTACCCTGCCTCTTAACATCTCTACGAGCATGGGGCCAAGCGCGTCGTCACCACGGAGTATATTTCCTATCCCGAAAAGTACTACTTTACCCTTAAAAAACTGCTTAAGATCTTCTGACATATTTTTTTAAGCTCTCCCGGTTTTTTACACCTCTGTTATATGAAATATTGAGCACATCTACAAAAACGGTGTTATTGTAATGATAAAATGTATATGAATTTCTTGGGCAAAATACGAGGCGCAGCTACACGGTCGTGAGCGTGGTTTCTCTCCTGCAGCGGGCGCAGAGAATCTTCACCCTGTCAGACCGGCCATGATCTTTTAAAACAGATGTAATGTTTTCGTCAATGATTCCCAGGCTTTTCAAACGGGACTGATATAAGGTGGGGTTTGAATACGTAAGCTCTCCTATCTTTTCAGCGATCCATTTCAGATGGTCCTTACACGCAATGACCGCACCGCAGATTTCGCAGAGCTGAAGATCTTTTTCTATGGACTCCTCGGCGGTTTTTCTGTCAAAAAAAGCGAGATCAAATTCGTTTGATAATTTGATCCCTTCATTGTCCGCGATGCAGGCAGCTTCACAGCATCCGCAGAAAATGCAGGTGTCAGTATAGTGGATTATTTTTCTCTTCGGGTTTAGAGAGTCGGTGATGTCTTCATGACCGATTGCATCTGCGGGACATACCTCCTCGCATGCAAGGCACCCAACGCACTTGTCGGGATTATATACCGGTTGTCCCCTGAAACTTGGATAGGGTTCATGGGGTTTAAATGGAAACTTTGAAGTGTAAGGCCCAACGATCAGTGCCTTTATTGCTTCTATAAGTTCTCTTATCTTTGGTAATTTCATTTTATACCCATCTTCTTTTTTATAGTTTCTGTTTTTTCCTGCGACAGCCTGATGAGGTCCTGGCCGTTGTAGAGTTTTTTACCCTTGATTGAACGGACCGCCATCCTCTCTGTGCAGCAGTAGCAGGGGTCAACGCCTGCGAGAATAATTGTTGCATCAGAAACAGTTTCACCAATTACAGTTGTCTTGCATGTGGGCAGATTCATAAAGGTTGGCGCCCGGACCTTGTGGCGTGCCGGCCTGTTGGTGCCGTCACTTCTTACATAATGGAAGGTCTCGCCTCTCGGTGCTTCAGCAGCACCTATACCCTCCCCGGGAGGTATGTCCTTTATATTCAGGTCAATTTCACCGTCCGGAAGATTCTGCAGGCAGGTTTTAACTATTTTGATGGACTCATACATTTCCAGTATTCTGACAACCACTTTATCAAACACGTCCCCGTTTTCGGTTACAATCATGTCCCATTCTACTCTGTCGTACGCCCCGTAGGGGGCGTCTTTTCTCACATCTCTTGCAACGCCTGACGCCCTCGAGGTGGGCCCCAGCGCGCAGTAATCGATTGCCTCCTGTTTCGTAAGAATCCCTATTCCCTTTAACCTGGCATGAAGAACAGGATCATCGATAATGGCCTTTTTTAGACGGGTGAGTGTAGGTATAATAGAGTCAATTTTTTTTATCACAAGCGGTATGTCTTCGGCATTTATGTCTCTTCTAACACCTCCAGGTTTAAACATTGCGTAGCTATTTCTGTTTCCCGAGAGAATTTCCATCACATCCAGTATTTCTTCTCTCAGCTTCCATACCCACATATATACTGTATTGTATCCCAGGAAATGGCCCGCAAGGCCAAGCCATAGTAAGTGGGAATGTATCCGCTCGCCTTCCGCTATAATGGTCCGTATGTATTTGGCCCTTTCCGGTACCTCTACCTGGATAATGTCCTCGACTGCTCTTGTATAGGCAAAGGGATGGTTTGTCGAGCAGATCCCGCAGATCCTCTCTATAACAAACGTTGACTGATCAAAAGTCTTTCTTTCAGAGAGTTTTTCTATTCCCCTGTGATTGTAACCGATCTGTATATCTATATCAACAACTGTTTCACCATCAACCGTTAATGTGAAAAACTCCGGTTCTTCCTGAAGGGGATGGTATGGTCCTATGGGTATAACTGATTTTGCCATTTAAACACCTCTATCTCTGATTGCTTTTTTATCCCATTCTTTGTAATCTTTTCTCAATGGATAAACACCTTCGGGCCATTCATCGGCCAGAAGCAGTCTGCTTAAATCCGGGTGCCCGATAAAATCTATGCCCAGTAATTCGTGCATTTCTCTCTCAATCCAGTTTGCACCCTTAAAAACCGGTGTCAGTGAAGCCACTGCCGGTTTTTTCTTATCCAGTTTTACTCTCAGAGAGATCAGTACATTCAGGTATTCGATTGAAAAGTGGTAGAGTATTTCTATGTTTGACGGTGTGTCCACACCTGAAGCTATGTTAAACCTCGCTTCAAGGTCTTTAAAAATATACGTTGCGGCCTTTACGAGAGATTCAGGCTTGATCTCTATATACACTCTTGTCGGGGACGTATCAATAAAATCGATAATATCATCTTTAAATCTATCTTTAATATCTTTTAGCAGCTCTTCTCGAGTCATAGTGTTCCCTTTATCTTTTGTATAAGTTTTACCGCTCCTGATATTATGGCCTCAGGTTTTGGAGGACAGCCCGGGATATAAGCATCCACCGGTATAATCTTATCCAGCGGAAGCGGGCAGTTATAACTATGGATAAATATCCCCCTCGACATAGAGCATTCCCCGATTGCGACAACGAGGCACGGCTTGGGAGCCTGCTCATAAAGCCTCTTCAGCCTGATGACCGATTTCCTGTTGCATGAACCGGTCACAAGTAGTATGTCGGCATGCTTTATGCTTGGAGCCAGGAGCATTCCGAACCTTTCAATGTCGAAGCGAGGTGTGAGGCAGTCAAGTATCTCAATGTCACAGTTGTTACAGCTCCCGGTGGAAAGGTGAAATACCCATGGGGATTTTAACAGAGCTCTTAATGTTAGTTTCATATCACTTTCCTAATAACGCTAAAACTACCGCAATAACCGCAATCCCGGTTGTCGGCCCCCAGAAGAACTTCATCGCCTGGTCTATCCTCAACCGTGGATTGGTATTCCGGATCACTGTAATTACCAGCAGAAACGCTATATATTTGAGCACGCTGTAAAGAATGGTGATGCCGCTGAACTTAAAACCGCCAAGGAATAAAATTATAAGGAAAAACGGCAAAGTGAATAAGAGCATATTCTTCATGAGCCTGAATATAGCGAGCCCTGTCCCCGAGTACTCGACCATCGGTCCGGAGATGATTTCGGTTTCAGCCTCGGGACAATCAAAGGGGACAAGCCCGAGTTTTGCCTGTATGCATAAAATGCAGACAATGAGAGCGAGAATCCCTGACGCGTATGTTGCAAAGGCGCCGTTCTGTGCCTGAAAGCTGATTATCTCTCCAAGCTTCAGTGAAAAACCGGATTTGATAACCGGAACAAGTATGGCCAGCACAAAAGGAAGCTCGTATCCGAGCAGAAGTTTCATTTCTCTTGAAGAGCCGATCCTGGCAAGGGGGTTTCCGGACGCAAATCCCCCCAGCATAATGCTTATCGAGGGGATAGATAAAAGATACAACACAACGATTATATCTCCTAAAAAGCTGCTGAACAGGTTGTTGTTGCTGCCCCACAGGAGTGCCGATACCATCACAACACTTGCGAATCCTATCACAGGTGCACTTATAAACATTGCCCTTGAGGCACCTTTCGGGATGAGAGTTTCTTTCCCGACCAGTTTAATTATATCAATGAGAGGCTGAAAAAATGGCGGTCCGACTCTATAGTGTATCCTTGCCGTAATTTTTCTGTCAATCCATGCGGCGATGAGTCCTAAAACAGCCGTTAATAAAAACCCGTAAATAATGAGATATACGATAGTCATTATGCCTTCTCTCTCTCCCAGTGTGTGGAATGAATTATTAAATTATCACCTGCAAGATAAGTATTTTCAGGCAGCTCAATATCCTTAGGTTTTAAGCTCAGGGCACCGTATGGGCATGATTTAATGCAGAGTGGTTCGTCCTTTTTATCCCGCCGGTCCAGACAGAAGTCGCAGTTATGTACTATATACGGGACATTTTCCGGGTATATTGTTCCGTATGGACAGGCATGGGAGCAGGTTTTACAGCTTATACATAGCATATTGTGTCTTATCAGCAGATTGTCCTTCTCTTTCTGCTGTTCAAGGGCGTCCTGCGGACAGGATTTTACGCACTGTGGATCTTCGCACTTTCTGCAGACCAGGTAATAGGTTGCCAGCTCAGCCACCGATATAATACCGTTGTTTTCTGGATGGTAATTGTAGCTGCACTGAATAACACACTCCTTGCATTCGCCACCGGCACAGACATCCAGGTCGATAAAAAGTCTTGTTTCATCACCTTTTTCAGATTTAATATTAAACTTACCCTGATGCAATTGCTCCGCACTCGTATCCATAGGCACCTCAACTCTGCTTACGGGCCGCAAGACCATGAGGGTGTTTCCCCTGAGTCCGGCCCATGTGATAATTTTGTCCCTATTTAAAAACCTGATGCAATAGTTTGTAGCTTAATCCCAGATATCAGGATAATTTTTTATCCTGGAATACTGAAAAACCGGCCCGTCCTTACATACGTAGTATTCTCCAATTCTGCAGTGGCCGCATTTCCCTATACCGCACGACATATTTTTTTCCATAGAAAGGTAAATATTAGACTCCTCAAAGCCCATATCTACCAATTTG
>DAOVJS010000011.1 GCA_030673105.1 Spirochaetota bacterium | reverse complement strand
GTTATCAATGGTCACAATCTGAGGGGTAGAGAGAATCTTAAAGTTAGTATTCGATTTTTGCGCGTTTAATATTGCGTAAACGTTTGGCAGAGTTCCGTTTAAAAGGCCTACTGTGAGACCCGGGAGGCCTCCTGTGAGAGCGGCTTCGGTCATGAGTCCTGTGTTTGACTGAGCAAGGGCACTCACGCCGCTGCCGGTGTCAATGAGTGCACTCCAGTCAAAACCTAATGTTTCACCCTCGTTTAGTGTTATTTCTACAATAAGGGCCTCAACAAGCACCTGCTCCCTCTTAACATCGAGCTCTTTTATAATCTTTTCTATTTTTTCATAATCCTGAGGGGCACTGATAATAATTATTGAATTGGTCTCCTTGTTCGCGACAACCTTGAACCGTTCACTGAAAAAGGCCCCGGACCCTTCAGTTTGCTGAGGTACTGATTTATCCTTCTTCTGCACAGGGATACTGCTTGCAAGGTTTGACAGGGTACGTGCCATCGTTTCAGCATCTGAGTTTTCGAGGTTGTAGATATTAAATTCGGATTGGGCCTGGGGAATTTCTGTATCGAGAAAATATACCATTCCCTGGAGCAGATTTATTTTGGATGCCTGTCCGTTCGCAATGATTACATTTGCTCTTGGGTATGCGATGATCAGCATTTCGTTTGTGAAAAGCGGTTTCACAACATTCAATACTTCGTTTGCACCCGCGTAACGGAGAGGAATTATCTGGGTAATTATCATATGGTCCTCTAATTCCAGCTGCTCTGTACCATAGTAGATGCTTCCACTCATTTTCAGTGCTTCCTGTACAGGGTATATATATACGATATTGTCGTCTTTTGGAACCACGAAATATCCCTGAACTTTCAGAATTGCGAGTACAATATCATAAACCCTTTCAACAGGAACGTCTTTGGAGGATACAAAACTTATTTTTCCTTTTATCTTTTCACTGATGACGAAGCTTTTCCCGGTGATTTCGCTCATGGTTTTCAGGAAAATATTGATATCAACACCATCAAAGTTAAGTGATACCTTCTCATTTTTTGCTACCGCGAGGTTCGTGCTTAGTAAAAGGAGTATGATAATGAAAAGTGTAGCGGCTTTATTCCTCATTCACTTCCCTCTCAATTATTTCTTTGTTTACGGTAATAAATTATGGTACAAAAACACGCAGGCGGGATGAATACCCGCTTTTAATGTATAAACCCATATATATTATACATAAAAATACCTGATAATAATAGCCATTTTTTATTATATTGGTAGAGTGATGCACGGGGTTAAATTTACGGTTAATAATATTTCCAAACAGGCTGATAGAAAGGTACTGTGATTATGTTTATTTATGATGAGTTAAAATCCCTTGAAATACAGAACAGGAGCATTAAGGTAGGTCTTGTGGGAGCCGGGTTCATGGGGCAGGGGATAGTTGAAGTTATGGAAAGTACACCCGGAATGGTTGTTGCCGCGATTGCAGATATTAATATTGAACGTGCAGCGTTTAGTTTCCAGGCTGTTAATGTTACAAATTTTAAAGAAATCAAGAGCGCCGGGGAAGCGCGGAGTATTAACTTCTCTGAGGAGAGAGTAATTTCCAGTAATTACAGGGTAATACCTGAAATTGATTGTCTGGATTTTATCATCGAGGCGACCGGAGTACCGGAGATTGGAGCAGAAGTAGCGTATTACAGCATCATGAATGGAAAGCATATCGGGATGATGAATGTTGAAACTGACGTAACTATTGGCTATTACCTTAATACGCTTGCGAAAAAAACCGGTACCGTGTACACTGTCTGTACAGGCGATGAGCCGGCAGCCATAAAGGAGATCTATGATTTTGTAAAAACCTTTGGTTTCAAGGTGGTAGCCTGCGGAAAGGGAAAAAATAATCCCCTCGAAGTTTCAGCCACTCCGTTGACACTTGAGAAAAAGGCAGAAGACTCAGGCCTGAATCCAAGGATGCTGACGGAATTTGTTGATGGGTCCAAAACTATGGTGGAAATGAGCTGTGTTGCCAATGCAACGGGTCTTACTATTGACAGAAGAAATATGCACGGTCCGCGAACACAGGTAGATAAACTAACGGAGGTTTTCACTTTAAAAGAGCGGGGTGGTATTTTAATGAATGAGGGTGTAGTAGATTATGCGATTGGAGATATTGCACCCGGCGTTTTTGTTGTTGCGAAACACGAAGGAGCATTAGTAAACAAAACTCTGCAATATCTTAAGATCGGTGAAGGGCCTAATTATCTATTTTACCGGCCTTACCACCTCACCAATATTGAAGTGCCGGTTTCTGTCGCCTCAGGATATCTGTATAAAAAATCATCGATCGCTGCCTCATCTCCACCAACGACCGAGGTAATCACAATTGCAAAAAAAAATCTTGAAAAAGGAGAAAATATTGACTATATAGGGGGTTTTACAGTATACGCGGGGCTTGAAAGGTATGATTATGCCGCAAAAGAGCACCTCCTGCCTTTCGGGCTGTGCGAGGGGGCGAAACTTACGGCCACTGTTGAGAAGGGAAAACCTGTTACTTATGATCAGGTGGAGATAAAGGATACTTTTATTCTTGGACTCAGAAAACTTCAGGATAGGCTTTATGGTTAAGATAAAGAACGCTGTTAATAATGACTTAAAGGGAGTTTTTTTTGATTATGGCGGTGTCCTCGAGGACCTGGAGTATAATGAAAAATCCTTTCATCGAGGCGTTTCCGTGCTTCGTGATATTTTAAAAATGCATGAAATAGAAATCAATTTTGATGTTCTTGTGGTAATGTTAAAAGCCGGGCAGGAAGAATACAGCAACTGGTACAAAAGTAATGATTTTCGGGAGCTCCCAAATGAGAAACTGTGGTCATTATTTTTCTTAAAAGATTTATGCCGCGAAAAATCTGTAAAAGACCGGGTATATGCCCTGAGTGATGAGTTAAGCAGCATTTATGAGTATTATCTGTACAGGAGAAGGCCTGTACAGGATGTAAAAATGGTCATAAAAACATTATTTCATGCCGGATATGTCCTCGCGCTGATCAGTAATACTATTTCAAAAACACTGATTCCTGAAAGAATGAAAAAATATGGTATTGATATATATTTCAGTGCGACTGTACTTTCTGTTAATTTTGGTTTCAGGAAACCACGCAGGGAGATATTTTTTGCCGCTCTTAAAAAAACAGGGCTGGGGGCGGATAACTGTATATATATCGGGGACACACATTCCAGAGACATTGAAGGAAGCAGGAATGCGGGTTTCGGGAAATCGGTATTATTCAAATCCGGTTTAACGGCGGAAAAGGACAGAGATTATAATAGCCGTTTTAAACCGGACCTTACTTTACAGAAGCTGAGTGACCTGTATCAGATTTTAAGATAAACATTCCATGGTGTACTATTCCTTATGGATAATTTCAACTTAAATTTCAGAAAATATATTCTCTTTTGGGTTTTACTGGCCATGATTGCAGGTTATCTTGCCGGGAGGTACAACCCGGCGAGGGTGGTCTCACTAAAATCCCTTCTGGCACCGATGGCTTTTTTAATGATCTTTATAATGGTATTTCCTTCTAATTTATCGAGTTTGCTGAAGCTGAAATTATATGTTTATCCTATAATGGTAAGTTTTATACTTTTCATTTTGTCTCCATTTCTGGCCTATACTGTTTCATACATCATTCCGGATAAATTTCACTTTTTAAGAACCGGAATTATTATTTCTTCTTCTGTACCACCCTATGCGATGCTTTCCGCGTGGACAGGTTTTTTAGAGGGAGATATTCTTTTAACCCTTATTATTCAGTCTTTTTCCTCTTTTATCGCTCTATTTATTATGCCCTTTGGTCTTCCCCTGCTCTTTGAAGATTCTTCCTATTTTTCTATGTTCATCCTCATTAAAAACCTCTTCTTTCTGGTTGTTATTCCCTTTGCCCTGGGAGGCCTGCTGAAAATGATATTCCGGCGGTACTTTACGCCCGGGGTATTAAAGAGGATAAAACCGACTCTTTCCTCTGTTTCGGGAATCATTGAGATTATTATTATTCTGATATCGGTGGCTTTAAGGGCAGAAATTATTACTGATAATCCGGTAATAATATTATGGGGATTTTTTACGGCGTCCTTATATTACGCGGTTTGCTTCATCCTTGCCATATATGTTTCAAAAGTTTTTAAACTAAGTTATGAAACGGCGATTCCCCTTATTTATCAAAATGGCTCAAAAAATCTTTCAGTGGCAATGGTTGTGGCAATCACCTCCTTTGAAAGCCAGGCCATGCTTGGGGTCGCGGCGTGCATCCTGGCGCAGTTTCCCGCTTCGGCACTATTTTTTTCAGTGACCACCAGGTTTTTAGCATTCAATGACTTCTACAGCACCGCTGAGAAGGTACAGAATAAGGGTGAGTAGGAACTTGAATCGAAGTTGTGAAAATGAAAAATCTTGAGAGAGGCAGCTTTACAATGGAACTTGAAAAAACCTATGATCCCAAAAGTGTGGAAGAAAAATGGTACCGGTTCTGGGAGGAGAATAACCTGTTTCACTCAGAAAAGGATACAGAGAAAAAGCCTTTTACAATAGTCATTCCACCTCCAAACATTACCGGTGTTCTTCATATGGGCCACGGTTTAAATAATACAATACAGGATATTATCATACGATGGAAGAGAATGCAGGGGTACAACACGTTATGGCTTCCAGGTACAGATCACGCCGGAATTGCGACCCAGAACGTGGTGGAAAAGGAGCTGGCTAAACAGGGAAAAACAAGGCACCAGGTGGGCAGAGAGCAATTTATTGAAATGGTCTGGCAGTGGAGAGAAAATTACGGTTCAAAGATTATCAAGCAGTTGAGGAAGTTTGGTGCAAGCTGTGACTGGCAGAGAGAACGTTTCACAATGGACGAGGGGCTTTCACAGGCTGTGAGAGAGGTGTTTGTGAGGCTTTTTAACGAAGGCTTAATTTACAGGGGGAAATATATCATAAACTGGTGCCCCAGATGTCAGACAGCTCTTTCTGATGAAGAAGTGGAGCACGAAACAGAGCAGACCTTTTTATACTATATACTTTATCCTTTTAAAGAAGGTGAGGGCGGCCTTGTAGTTGCCACAACCAGACCCGAGACAATGCTCGGGGATACCGCGGTAGCGGTTAATCCCCGGGATATACGGTATAAGAGCCATATAGGAAAGATACTGGTCCTCCCTCTTGTAAACAGAGAACTTCCTATTATTGGTGACAGTTATGTGGACAGCGAATTTGGCACAGGTGCAGTAAAAATCACTCCAGCACATGATCCTAATGATTTTGAGATTGGAATTAGACATGACCTTGAACAGGTCAACATTTTTAACGTAGATGCCACCATCAATGAAAATGGTATAACGGATTGCATAGGTATGGACAGGTATGAATGCAGGGAGGTTATTCTTGAAGAGCTGAAAAAGAGTAAGTTCTTTATTAAACAGAAACCCCATACCCATGAAGTCGGGCATTGCTACCGCTGTCATACGGTAGTTGAGCCATACCTTTCCGAACAGTGGTTTGTCAGAATGAAACTCCTTGCTCAACCCGCAATAGAGACTGTTGAGAATGGCGAAACCAATTTTTATCCCGGACGGTGGAAAAAGGTTTACATGAACTGGATGACAAATATAAGGGACTGGTGTATATCACGTCAGATCTGGTGGGGCCACAGGATTCCTGTTTATTACTGTGAACAGTGCGGAGATGTCTTTGCTTCCGTGCAGGAACCCGGTCAATGCAGTTCATGCGGGAGTAAGAAAATATATCAGGATGACAACGTGCTTGACACCTGGTTCTCATCCCAGCTCTGGCCTTTTTCAACACTGGGGTGGCCGGATGATACCGAAGATCTGACATATTACTATCCGACGAGCGTTCTTGTTACTGATCCGGGAATTTTATTTTTCTGGGTGGCTCGCATGATCATGATCGGAAAGAAGTTTATGAATGAAACTCCCTTTAAGGATGTATACATCCATGGCGTGGTAATGGATGATAAGGGGAGAAAGATGAGCAAATCCCTTGGAAACGGAATTGATCCTCTTGAGGTTGTCGAAAAGTATGGTGCTGATGCCATGAGGTATACAATTATAAACATAACACCTATGGGTCAAAACCTGCTCCTTTCAATGGATAAGTTTAACGTTGGCGCGCGTTTTGCCAATAAAATATGGAATGCCTCCCGCTACATTTTAATGAATACTAAGGACATCGAAAGCGGGGAGGTAAAAGAGGCAGAGCTTGATACCGCGGATAAATGGATTCTAACACTGTATGAAGAAACTGTACAGAAGGTTAATACCTGTATGGAGAAGTACAGGTTCAATGAGGCTTCAGCTCTTATGTACGAGTTTTTCTGGCATGAGTTTTGTGACTGGTATATTGAGATCTCAAAGATAAAGCTGTACGGTGATGATAAAAAGGCCCGGTCTCACGCGGCGTTAATGCTGGTTCGGATACTCGAAGGGTGTATGAGGCTTCTCCACCCGATAATGCCGTTTATTACAGAAGAGATCTGGCAGCTGATTCCAATGGAAAAAAGTAAAAAGAGCATAATGATTGCTGAATACCCTGTCTTTGATAAAAAAAATGTTTATAAAACTAGTAAGGAAAAGATTAACCTGCTCAAAGAGATTAACTATAATGTGAGGAACATCCGGGGCGAAATGAACATTCCTCCGGAATTGAAAGCGACTGTTTTAATAAAAACGCTGAATGACAGGGTTAGTGAGGTAATAAAAGAAAATATAGGTGTTATTAAGTTTCTTTCGAAGCTTGAAAATATCACCTATAAAGAGGATATTAAAAAACCGGATCGTAGCGCCTTTGCTGTCGGGAGCGGGTACGAGATCTATTTACCTCTGACAGGATTGATTGATTTTGAGAAAGAAAAGATGCGGCTTACAAAGGAGCTTGAGAAACTTAAGGCTGAAGTCGGTAAAAGCGAAAATAAGCTTGGCAACAATCAGTTTATCGATAAAGCTCCATCATCTGTTGTGGAAAAAGAAAGGGAGCGCCTCGAGACATGTAAAACGGCCTTTTCACGCGTTTCCGGGATACTGGAATCTCTAAATTAAGATTTTCAAATCCGGGCAGGGTATTCGATTAAAAGTTTATAGGGTGATGTTATGTTAATACCGGCAGCAGGAATACTTGCGGCAGCTTTTATCATCATTAAACGCCTTTTTCTTTGCCTCCTTTTCCTCTCCACGCTGCCGGTTTTATACGGTGAAAATACCATATCGCTCATGCCAAGAATATACGATAACCTTTATGACGTGAGAAATAAGAATGTTTTTTTGGAAATTGAGTGCCACAGCGGAACTCCGCCGGTTTTAGAATTTGTGCTAAAAGATAGTATGGGAATTGTTGAGAAACTCTTTTTTGATTTTGAGAACGACGGGGAGATAGATATTGAGATCGATGAAATGACCGGGGAAACAAATGTTGATAAAATTGTTTTCCGTGGCACACCTTACCGGAAAAAGGGTACCTATACCCTGGCGGTTTATTTAAAAACTGAATACGGAACATTTTTAAGAGAGTATGCTGTTTCATTTACCGATTTTGTATGGGGCAGGGATAATTTCAATTTCGCGAATGACGGTAAATTTGAAAATGCGATTGACTTCGTTTCAAAGATAGTAATAGACTGGGCCGAAGACAGGTTCGGGCAGCTCGCAGAGGACCAGAAGGTGCTCCTGCTCTATGTCATGTATTCAATTTACAAGGGAAGTATCGGCCGCTGTTATGGATTTTCGGGTGGAGAAGTATATTATTTCAGGCATCCGGACCGGATTTTATATCCTTATCTGAATACCTACACCATGGATGAGAAAGATGAGAGAATTATCAAAGAAATGGATTACGTGCAAAATGATATAGTTTTTTCGAATTTTGTTTCCGGAAGAATAACACTCTCGGAAAAACAGGATAATGAGCATTTGATCACAGAGTTGAACAAAATAAAAGACAGTGTCCGGACAGGGAATCATATTATTCTGGGGTACTTAAGCAAAAAAATGCACCATTCAATGGTTGTATACGGATACTTTGAAAACCTGTACAGAAACAGCACAACCCTGCTTGTGGCAAATAACTGGGAGAGAAAGCAGAATGGCAACAGTTTTAGTGATGATGCTGAAAACCTGGTTATAAATTTTAAAGAGCAAAGTCATACGATTCAGTGGTACGATATTACTAAGAAGAAATATCGTTATCCGGAAATGATCTTTTCAATTGAGAGGGAAGAAAATTACAGTCTTGACCGCGGGGATTTTGTTGATCTCATACGGAATACGGGGGACACGATATTGAGAAACGGCAGAATTATTATCATGGTGGAAAAGACAGAGGAAGCCTATGTTGTTGATGCAGAGGGAAAGAGAAAGGGGTATAAAAAACCAAGACGCCTGAATGAAATTGATGAAGTGCTGTTTAAAAAGATAGATTATAATTACGTGTTTGAAATCCCGAAGGAAGGTGAATACACCCTCATTCTGAAAAGGAGAAGATACAACAAGAACAAGAAAATGTATGAAAAGGTTAACCTCTTCGGTATTTTACCGGCTCAGTCCGGGATAGAGACTGTTGTTTATAAAGGCCTGGCAATCGACGAAAAGGAAGAAAAGGTATTTAAAATAAATAAAGACGGAATACAAATGGAGTAATAAATGGCTAAAAAGTATATAGGGATCGGCGGCGTTGAAGGCGCGAAAAACATTTCCACAGGCAGGGATTTATTTGTGTACAAGAAATGTTTGGTTTGATTTTTTTCAGTCAGAACCGTATATTTTTAATACACGGAGAGATGTCCGAGAGGCCGAAGGAGCACGCTTGGAAAGCGTGTGTACCTTATCCGGGTACCGTGGGTTCGAATCCCACTCTCTCCGGATAAAGTAAAAGCTATTTCACAGTGCCTGCTGTGATAATCGGGCACGGTTCAAGGGGCAGGCACCCAATCCCGCCAGGCCCGGAAGGGAGCAACGGCAAGTGTCCTGTTTCTGTGGATCCGATCGCTCGATTGGAGCAGGCACTTTGAAATAGGATCTTAAATACTACTTACACTACCGGTCAGGTGAATAATGTCATACGTTGTATCGGCACGAAAATACAGACCTCAGGTATTTGAGGAACTCATCGGACAGGAGCATATAGCAAATACTATAAAGAACGCAATTGTTAAGGGAAGAGTCGGACACGCGTATCTTTTTTCAGGACCGAGGGGGATCGGTAAAACTTCTGCAGCTCGAATATTTGCCAAGGCCCTTAACTGTGAGCACGGACCGACACCGACTCCCTGTAATGAGTGTACCTTCTGCACGGAGATTACCGATGGAAGAGCCCTCGATCTGGTGGAGATTGATGGTGCGTCCAACAGGAGGGTGGACGAGATCAGACAGCTTCGTGAAAATGTACGGTTTGTCCCATCTGCGGCACGGCACAAGATCTATATAATTGATGAAGTACATATGTTGACAACAGAAGCCTTCAATGCCCTGTTAAAGACCCTTGAGGAACCTCCATCCCACGTAATTTTCATCTTTGCAACAACCGAAGTGAACAAGGTGCCGCAGACAATACGGTCGAGGTGTCAGCAGTTTGTATTTAAACGCGTATCAATTCCGGACATTATCGGGGTACTCAATAAAATATTACAGGACGTATCAATGGAGGCGGAAGCCGACGCTCTGTTCTGGATTGCAAAGAGCGCTTCAGGGTCAATGCGAGACGCGGAATCAGTACTGGATCAGATGATTTCATACTGTGAAGGGATCATAAAAGAGGAAGATGTGTTTTATGTTCTGGGAATGCCGAGCTATGATATATATCACTCTTTTGCCAGGTCAATCGCTGAAGGGGATTTTAAAACCTGTATCTCTCTTCTGGATAAGCTGGTCCATGATGGGGTTGAAATCAGTATTCTCAATGCCGGATTGATAGAATATTACAGGAATCTTTATATACTGTCGGCGGATGAAGGAACAGCCGACCTGATAGACCTTCCGGAACAGGACATTGATACGATGAAGTCCCTTCTCTCATTTTACACAAGGAAGGATATTAACAACATACTCATACTTCTGGCAAAGGCCTATCAGGATGTGAAAAACAGCGGCCTGGCCCGCGAACTGCTGGAAATTACCTTAATAAAGCTCCTCCATTATAAGGAGATTATACATCCGGCTTCCCTTCTTAAGAGGCTTGAAGAGCTGAAACAGCAGGTAACCGTGGGTCCGGATGACGTGAGCGGGAGAGACAAGTTGTTATTCGGAGAAACAGAGGAAAAAAGTAAAAATGACACAGCCCTGAAAGATAATAAAGATGTAATTGAAGAGATTATTACTCATTTCTCGAACAAAAGAAGGGCCATTGCCGAATTTTTGAAAAGGGCAAAGAGCTACAATTTCAATGATAGCCTGGTAACCATTACCTATGAACACAAAGAAAAATACAGTTACGAGCATGTGAGCGAAGATTCCGTACAAAGGTATATAGAGAGGGAGCTAAATGATTTTTTGCATAGGGATATACGGGTACACTTCATAATTGAAAAGGGTGCTGAAAACCAAAAGGAAGATGCCCCTTTATCCCCTGACGTCTCCAGGGTGCTGGAGGTTTTTAAGGGAGAAATTGTTCCTAAAAATTATAATGGAGGGAATTGATGGGATTGAATATGAACTTTATAAAACAGGCGCAGGAGCTTCAGGAAAAGATAAAGAAGATGCAGGCTGAGCTCAGTAATAAGGAAGCCGGCGGGAGTGCCGGCGGAGACATGGTTAAAGCTGTGGTTAATGGAAAGCATGAGGTAATTGAGGTTAAAATATCAAAGGAAGTTATCAACCCCGAGGATATTGAGATGCTTGAGGACCTTGTTATTGCGGCTGTTAATGATGCCATGCATAAAATGGATGAAATTATAAAATTTGAAATGTCGAAGATAACCGGTGGGTTGAATATCCCGGGACTAGAGGTGCCTTTTTAATTGAACGGGAAAAGTTCTATATCGAGACTCATAAATGAATTTTCAAAGTTACCTGGAATAGGCAGGAAAACAGCAGAAAGGCTGGCTTTCTATATATTAAAAGAGGAATCCCGCGTCGCAAAAGGACTTGCTGAAGCACTGCTCGATGTTAAAAGCAGCATGAAGTTCTGCAAAATCTGTTATAATATCACAGAAAACGAGATATGTGCTATCTGTAAAAATACGCACCGTAATAAAAATATCATCTGTGTTGTCGAGGAACCCAGGGACATCTGGGCCATTGAGAAGAGCGGCACATACGATGGAGTTTATCACGTATTGATGGGCGCGCTTTCTCCCCTTGATGGTATCGGACCGGATGATCTGAGAATCAGAGAACTTTTACAGAGGGTCCGGAAGAATGAAGTTGATGAGGTCATTCTTGCCACAAATCCGAATGTTGAAGGGGACGCGACAGCGCTTTATATTTCAAGACTTATTAAACCTCTCGGTACCCCTGTAACAAAAATAGCCAGCGGATTACCTGTAGGCGGTGATCTGGAATATGCCGATGCTGTTACCCTGTCAAAAGCGCTTGCAGGGAGAACTCCCCTTTAATGTAAATGTTTAATTGAGGTGCTACATGAGAAGATGCGTCATGGGGATTGACTTTGGAACCTCTAAAATTGCCGCTGTACTGGTTGACCTGGAAAAAAAAGAGGTCTATGCCTCAGGATCAAAAATAGTAGAATCAAATTTGCGGCTTGATAATTCCAGGCACAGGGAACAGAGTATATCAAAAATAAAGGAGGCTTTTTTTTCATGTATCGAAGGTGTCCTCTCCCGGGGTGGACCGGAAGTTTTATCGATCGGGTTAACCGGGCAGATGCACGGTATACTGGGGCTGGACAGGGAAGGGAAGGCGGCAACTAACTTCGTAACCTGGCAGGATGAGAGAGGAAACCTGAAAATTTCCAATGGTAAAAACCTCCTGGAAAATATGGAGGAAAAGGGAGGGAAACGCCCCATCGCTTCCGGATATGGAATCGTCACGCTGTATGACTGGATTTTAAGGGATCAAATCCACGGGATTTCTAAGATCTGTACCATACCCGATTATTTTGGTATGCTTCTCACAGGAAATAACCACCCTGTAATGGACTGCACGATGGCGCATAGTATTGGTTCATATGATATAAACTCCGGCGGGTGGGATTTTGACTATATTTCTGATCTTGGGATCGACAGGGGATATTTTCCGGATGTAGCCGCCCCGACGATAATAACCGGCCGGCTGAAACAGGGCAATATTTCCGGTTTTTTTGAGAAAGGCGGCATTCCTGTATCAGTTTCAATCGGTGATAATCAGGCAAGTTTTATCGGGAGTGTGAAAGATTATTATAAGAGTATTTTAATTAATATCGGGACCGGCTCACAGATATCATTTTGTATAAAAAGTCTTGAAGAGCAGGAGTCCATTCAAAAAATTGAGGGTTACGATGTCTACGTTAGACCATTTATAGAAAACAGCTTCCTGGTCGCAGGAAACGCGCTCTCAGGAGGTGTTGCTTACAGTGCTCTCAGAGATTTTTTTATTAAAACAGGAATAGAATTATTCGACGTTGGGAATATTGATAATATATGGGAGAGAATGGAGAATCTGGCTTCTATAGTTAAGGAAGAGGACAGGCTTTGTGTATATCCGCTTTTTGCGGGAAAGCGAAGTGACCCTGAGGCGAGAGGAAGGATCGATGGAATCAGTCTGGATAATTTGACCCCGTCCAATCTTATATACGGGACACTGGAAGGAATTGTTAGAATATTGAGAGATCTAATAGATGAATCAGTAATCGGCAGGATGAATTATCTGATCGGAAGCGGAAACGGATTGAGAAAAAATACAGTGCTGCGGAAAGTCTCTTCCAGGGTTTTCAGGAAAGAGATTATGATTCCACTTTTTGAAGAAGAGGCTGCTGTCGGAGCCGCTCTAAATGGAGCCGTTGCTGCAGGGATTATTGGAAGTTTCAACGAAGCAAAGGATGTAATAAAATACGGCCCCGTGACATTGAAAGGAAAAATTTTCAATCAAACTTAAAATAACCAACATCATCAAGTTCGTCAGGCAGATCTATCTCAGTCTGTTTATAATTTTTTAATATCTCTGTGTCGAATACCTTGAAAAAATCCCCGTTTGTAAGGTTTAAGATATCTTCATAGGTGATGTATTTAAAATAGAATCCTTTTCTGTTTCCATATGGAATTACTTCCGGTTTATCTGTAACCAGAAAACAGGAATTTTGCCCTGTTTCAAATACCTTCAGTGATTTGCTTGAGCCGATAAGAACATCCTGATTTATCAGGGATATTCTTAATATTAGATTGTTTGTGTAGAGTATGGAATCGCTTACAACAATAGTGACATATTCAGGGCCATACTCGGTTATATATGAAGAGAAAAGTTTGTTAAGTTTTAAACCAAAATTAGGTTTTTCACCCGGTAATGAATGTTTATTGAATTTCATGGTATTTCCATATTTGATTTTAATAAATTCGGTCCCGCCTAAGATTTTCCTGTTTCCCTGAAGAGAGTTTACTCCCGGAGTGTTAAGGCAGTCCAATCTTTTTTGGATCTCAGTGAGCCTCTTTGATACATCTTTTATTGTGTTATTGAACTCGGTAAAAACATTATTGAGTTTGTCAGCAAGCCTGTCGGATTCCTTTTGTGCAATAATAGCTTCTTCAAGAATCTGGTATACATTTATCATTTCTTCCTGTGTAAGATTATCAGCGATGGAAAAAAGAGGAAGTATCTTTTCCTTCATTTTGGTATTCAGATGATACTTACTTATCAGCTCGATAACCTTTTTCTGGAACTCGCCCTTTGTCATTTCGGTATTAACCTTCTACATACAAATATAGCATAAAATCGCATAAAAACAAAATTGAAAAAATGCCCGCTTCACAATATATTCTCATGTTTCTCCTGTTTTTGCAATAGTTTTTTAGTTGTATGTGCAACAAAAAAGGGCTGGTACCTGCAAATAAAACCATCTTTATGGCATATAAAGGTTCGCCAGGTAAAAGTTGCTTTTCAATGTTATAGATTTTCTGTATCTTTTGGTGGACATTTTTTATTTTAAGCAGGAACTTAAGGGAAGGAGATTTTTATGAGCGAACAAAATACAAACCTGGAACCTGAATACAGTGAAGAAAACGCGCCTCTGCTGCGGAAAGTAATCGGAAAAAGGATGCTTGAAAGCAAGATAACTATTCCGCATTTTTATCTGACTGTTGATACAGATATGGAAAAAACCGTTAATCTCAGAAATAAGCTGAACGCAGCTGATACAAGAAAAATCAGTTTTAATGACATAATCATAAAGGCGATTGCCCTTGTGTTGAAAAACCATCCCGAATACAACGTTTCATATATTGATGACAAAATAAGGTATTATAAAAATATTAATATTTGCCTTGCTGTTGCCGTGGAGGGAGGGCTTTTAACTCCTGCCATCAGAAACTGCGAGGAAAAGAGTTTATTTGACATCAGCGATGAATCGAGGATACTTGTTGAAAAGGCGAAGAATAGAAAGTTACGGCCCCGTGAAAGCATGGGTGGGACTTTTACCCTTACAAATTTAGGGATGTTTGGTATCGAAGAGTTTATTGCAATAGTAAATCCCCCGCAGGCAATGATTCTTGCCGCTGCGGCCATCAGGGAGGTCCCTGTTGTCCGTGATGGTAAAATTGTCATCGGTCAGATGATGAAAATGACACTTTCCGGCGATCACAGGGCTTTAGATGGGGCAATGGGCGCGGTTTTTCTTACCGGGGTTAGAGATATACTGGAAAATCCTGCAGAGCATGTCCTTTAATTTACATAATTTTATTAAGTGATGAGCTTTTTAGTAACCGAAAACCGGTCTATGGCCCGTATGTTGAAGTTCTCATTGAATCAGGCTGCCAGGGTTATATGAACTGGTAATTCTGACACCCCGCGGGATTTGACAAAGGCGCGTCCAGCAGAAACATCTGTGGTTTGGTAACCATGCTCCTCGCGAGAGCCACTTTCTGCATGTCATTGATTGAGAGCTTCGATGCGCTCATGCTCAAAAGATGATGGGCGGAATGGCAGCGATCATACCGGGCGCGAGGCCCTCTTATGGTGTTATCTCAGTTTCTTTTCCTTTGCTTGCGAAAATTGAATAGGGGCTGTACTTATCGCTCATAAACCTTAATGCCGCAGTAGCCGCTGCAATACCTGCCCCAGCTTTTAAAGAGTTCCTTGTACGAAAATTCCTTCTGGTAACTTTTTTCTCTTTCTCAGGCATAAGCTAAATCCTCCTTATAAAGTTTTTTTAAAGCGGATATTCTAGTATTATATTTGTTGTAGTTCACTGGTCAAATTATTTTTATTGTAAAGTACTGATACTTAAAGTACGTATCAAAAACTTATGGCAAGGGGGTTGAAATGGTTGAAGTTCTTACGGCTGGTGAGATACTTGTGGAGATAATGAGGAAGGACCTTGATGTCCCGCTTGACATACAGGGCCTTTTCTACGGGCCTTTCGCGAGCGGTGCTCCCGCGATTTTTATTGATCAGGTTGCCTGCCTCGGTCACAGCGCGGGAATCATCGGATCAGTGGGAAAGGATGAGTTTGGAGAAAAAATTATAAAGAGGCTCGACATTGATGGAGTTGATACATCTTTCATACAGAGTCATGTTGAATATCCGACTGCCGTGGCCTTTGTCAGCTACAGGAAAGAGGGTTCCAGGAAGTTTCTCTACCACATACCCTATGCCGCGGCCGGACATGTAGAATTACCCGATACGGAACGGCTGAAGGACGTTAGACTCTTACATGTAATGGGATGCTCTCTGATGGTTAACAGGGAAGTTAGAGAGACAATTAACCGGGCTGCCAGGCACGTGAAGGAAAAAGGCGGCCTTATTTCCTTTGATCCGAACATCAGAATAGAGCTTTTAAAGGGTGAGCGTCTGGAAGATGTAATAGGTACCGTTCTTGAGCTTACCGATATACTTCTGCCCGGTGAAAGAGAGCTTTTAGAGATAACCGGTGCTTCGAGTGTGGAAGAAGCGGTTAAAAAATTGCAATCCCGAAATATTTCGACCATAGTCATTAAAAAGGGCGGGGAGGGGGCGCGGCTGATCGATAAGAACAGCGATATTACTGTAAGGCCCTTTTCTATAAATGAGGTTGATCCTACCGGTGCCGGCGACGCGTTTGACGCAGGCTTTGTGTGCGGATATCTCGAGGGGCTCGGCCCTGAAAAATGCCTCTCTCTCGCGAATGCGTGCGGAGCGCTCAACGCGTCATACTTCGGCCCCATGGAGGGGGTATTCCATAGAAATTATGTGGATTACTTTATAAAAAGCTAAATAAATAATGAAAATCGCGTTTTTACATTACCACCTCCGGCCGGGGGGTGTAACAAAGGTAATCGAAGGCCAGATAGACTCTATGGGTGACGCAGTCGAACCGCTTGCTGTGGTAGGTGAAGCTCCTGCACACACCGTGTCATTTCCATTTACAGTAGTTCCCGCTCTCGCCTATGACAGGGATAGAAATGACGGTAAGAATCCGGAGGAAATTGTCCGGTCTATTTTAAATGAAGTCAGCACTTTCTGGAGGTGGGGCGCCGATCTTTTCCATATTCACAACCCTACCCTGGGGAAAAATAAGGACCTGAACACAGTTGTTAAGATACTAATCTCCATGGGTATTAAGGTACTGATACAGATCCATGATTTTGCCGAGGATGGGAGGCCCACGGGCTATATTGACGAAGAATACCCTGAAAACTGCCATTACGCGGTCATAAACAAAAGGGATTACGGTATCCTCATCCGGGCGGGATTAATAAAAGAAGGACTTCACTTCATACCCAACCCTATTAAACCTCACAGGATCCCGGACAATAAGGAGAAAAAAGACATTATACTTTATCCCGTCAGGGCGATAAGGAGAAAAAATATCGGGGAGGCTGTTCTTCTCTCACTGTTTCTTAATAATGATGTAAAAATAGGAATCACCCTGGAGCCAACTTCAGCACTGGATATGAAAAGCTATACCGGCTGGATTGATTTTGTAAAAAGTGAAAATCTTAAAGTGCTGTTCCGGCTCGGTATTGAAAATGATTATCAAACTGTTCTTTCAAGAAGCCGTAGCATGATAACAACGAGCATAAAAGAGGGATTCGGGCTGTCATTCCTTGAACCATGGACTGTGGGTAGAATGCTCTATGGAAGACTTTTACCCGATATCTGCTCTGATTTTAAAGAGAAAGGATTACAGCTGGGCCATCTTTATGAAAGGGTATCCGTCCCGCTTGAATTTTTCAACCGGCATCGGTTTTATATTAAATGGAAGAACTGCTACAGACAGAAGCTGAGAATGTACGGGATGTCTTTCAAGGAAAGTAAAATTGATGAGGATTTTCACCGGTTGACCGGAGACGGGTTAATCGATTTCGGCTGCCTCAGTGAGGATATACAGAAGCAGGTGATCCTGAATGTATTAAAAAGTGCAAACAGCTTTAAAAAAATGCTTGACTTAAATCCTCTTTTGGAAAATACTAATTTCTTTAACGGTTCCTTTGAAATCATAGAAAAAAATAAAAGGGTTGTGGAAGAGAAGTATTCTTTTCAAAGAAATAAAAATACACTTATAGGTGTTTATAATAGTGTACTAAATAGAACTGTTACGCATTCAATAGATAAGAAGGTACTTCTCGAAGCATTTAATACCGCGGAAAAGAATCATCTTCTTCTGTGCGATTCAGCGTATGGAGAGGGAAATATCCCATATTGAGATTATAAAAAAGTATGCAAACCCCCTTGAGCCGCTGCCAACCGGCGTTAAGGCAGGAGGAGCTCTTAAAGCCCCTGTTCATGCTGTTCTGTTTGACATATACGGTACTCTCTTTATCAGCAGCTCGGGTGATGTTTCAGGGGCAAGAGAAAAAATCAAGGCCGGGCTTTTGAGTGAGCTTCTAAAAAGGTACAGGATTGAAATTGATGCCGCGGATGTTTTAAACCGATATTTTGGAAAAATTGAAAAGATACACTCCCGGCTAAGAAGAAAAGATATTGATTTCCCGGAAGTAGAGATTGACAGGGTATGGATGAGTGTTCTGAATATGGAAAGCCTTGAATACGCGAGACAGTTTGCCGTGGAATATGAATCAATGTTCAATCCTGTTTGGCCCATGCCGTTTCTGGGAGAGATTATTGCTTTATTAAAAAAGAGGAACGTGATACTGGGTATTATTTCAAACGCCCAGTTTTTCAGCCCGCTCCTTTTCAAGGCATTTACAGGGTTAACTCCTGAGGGTCTGGGATTTTCAGGAGAGCTAATATTTTATTCCTTTGAACATAAATACGCGAAGCCGTCGGTGAGGCTCTATAGAAAGGCGGAAAAAGCCCTGAAAGATATGTCTATAGCCCCGCAGAACGCTCTATATGTGGGAAATGATATGCTTAATGATATATACCCGGCAAATACTGTTGGTTTTCAGACAGCATTATTTACCGGAGATAAACGGTCTCTTCGTATGAGAAGAGATGATTTGCGGTGTTCAAATCTAACACCAGACTTAATAATTTCAGATTTAATGGATTTATCCGAACATATAATTGAGGTTGTCCCGTAACCTCTAATTAGTTGCCGGTAAATATTTAAAATAATTATCATGTCTGCTGTCATTGGGACAATACGCCAGGAAATACTTGTAAGTGAGGATTGAATGCACAATCACAGGAACGGAAGGAACCACGGCAATCTAAAAATAAGAAACATCGGGTTTGTCTCAACCCGTTTTCAGGGTACTGACGGTGTTTCCCTTGAAACAGAGAAGTGGGCTGAAGTATTGAAAAGGATGGGTTATGAAGAGTATTATTTTGCGGGTTTGTGTGACAGGGATCCGGCAAGATCAATGACCGTCCCGGAAGCCCATTTTGAGGACCCTGTAATAAAACGTGTACAGGAAAGCTGCTTCAAGGTTTACAAGAGGACTTCCGAGGCGACCGGTGTAATCCATTCGGTAAGGAGACATCTAAAAGAGGGGCTGTATAATTTTGTGAAAAAATTTAAAATTGATTTAATTATTGCTGAAAACTGCCTCGCAATACCGATGAACATCCCGCTGGGGCTGGCTCTGACAGAGATTATTGCAGAGACGGGAATTCCTGTAATCGCTCATCACCACGACTTTTACTGGGAGAGGCCGAGGTTCTTTGTGAATGCCGTATCTGACCTTCTACACATGGCTTTTCCCCCATCCCTTCACTCAATTCAGCATGTTGTGATAAACACCGAAGCCGACCGGGAATTGAGCTACCGTACCGGTTTATCCCCGGTTGTAATTCCAAATGTGCTGGATTTTAAAAAGAAGCCGCCCCATATCAATCATTACAATAATGATGTAAGAGAGGCCTTCGGGCTCAAGGAGGATGATTTTTTTATTATGCAGCCCACCAGGGTGGTCGCGAGGAAGGGGATCGAGCATACAATTGAGGTTGTGAGCAGGTTAAATAATCCCAAAGCAAAGTTAGTTATCACCCATTCCACCTCAGATGAAGGTGATGCCTATGTAAAAAGGATAATGAGCTATGCGGAACATCTCGATGTTCCTCTCATTATCAAACCGGAAATAATCGGAGACAGGAGAGGCAGAACACCTGATGGTAAAAAAATATATACACTCTGGGATGTTTACCCCCATGCTGATCTCATTGCATATCCTTCCACCTATGAGGGGTTTGGCAACGCGTTTATCGAGGCGATCTATTTTAAAAAGCCTATCCTGGTGAATATGTATTCCGCGTATGTCATGGATATTAAACCTTTAGGGTTCAATGTTATAGAAATGTCGGGGTATGTGACTGCCGATCTTATCGACAGGATAAATCAGCTATTATCTGCGAAAAGTGACACTTATCAACAGAAAGCAGACCATAATTATGAGCTTGCCGCCCGTTATTTTTCCTACGAGGTGCTAAGACGCAAGCTGAGAAGCATCCTGGTTAATTTCGAGGGTATCGTTGAAGCCATAGAACCTCATACGGGGGCATAGATATCTCTTTTCTTTTATAAAAAATAAGCTTTCAACGGTTATCAGCAAACAAGGGAAATTCTGTTCTGAGCTCTTCAGTGAAGCTCAGCATACTTGTATTTTCGTCGAATAAACGGTAGGGTATCTTCAGGTACTCTCCGTCCTTTTTGCCCAGAGTGATCGTTCCTCGCATACCCTCAAGCGATTCGGTCAATTTCAGTATCTTGCTTAGCCAGTCCATCCAGCTTCTCATTTGATTTAACGACCGCGCCCTTTCTTCCTGGACAGCGTACTGCCCGAGACTCTTAAGCTGTCCTACAAGAATGAGGTGATCCATGGCTCTCGTTGAGGCTACGTAAAAAAGTCTTTTTCTTTCGGCGATAACCTTTTCACGGTTACGCTTTTCAATGATCCTCTTAATGAGCGTGGGAGCAGGCTCGAAATTCTTAAGAGGATCGGGAGCATCAATGCCGATTTCAAATCTCATTTTTCGTAAGAATGAATGATCATCAATAGTCAGTGACTCAGTCACATGATCAAAGCGTAGAGTTTCGCGTTCTCCAAAATTAAAACTGGCTGTCAGGTCGGGCACGAACACTAAAGGAAATTCCAATCCTTTTGACTGATGTACGGTCATCAGTTGTACGGCTCCGCCCAGCACGATATCAACATCGGCCTCGCCCTCTTCCTCGATGTAATCGATGCGGTCGTTCAGCCACTGAGCAAAGCTCAAGAAATCATTCTGTTCACTCAATGTCGCATCCCTGGCCAGGTCAAGCAGTTTTTCAATATTTGAGATTGCCTGCTCACCCCTCATTCCCCGGGCCAGGCTGGCATAGTATCCTCCTCCATCGAGAACAAGATGAAGAAAATCTATCAATACCATGCGCCGGCTTAAAAAATGCCAGCGGAGAAGTGAATCATAAGCCCGCTTCAGGGAGGAATAATCATCTTCCTGAAAAATATCATCTATTTTCTTGTTCCGGTCATCGGGATGAATGCCTTCAAACAGGAGGCAGAGCTTGTCCCATAAGCGTTCACCTCCGGGCAGACGGGAAAGCGCATAGATTCCCTCATCGGACACATGGCCGACAGGGGAACGCAGGAATCCCGCCAGATAAACAGAATTGCTCATATCAGCCAGCAGCCCAAGGAGATTGCCCAGGTCTACTATCTCCTGGCGTTGATAAAAACCGCGGCCTCGGACGACAACAAAATCGATACTCTCCCGGCGCAGGGCTTCTTCGTAGATCTTTAATTTGGTCCTCCGGTTCAGTAAAATCGCTATTGCGGGCCTTCCGCCGGATGCTCTATTACGGACGTTCTCGTAAACAGGATCGTCACCCAGGAGCACTTCTTTTATTTTGGTTGCGATCAGGTGAGCTTCTTTGGTGTATACATCAATATCTTCAAGCCCTGCAGTCTCATCATTTATCTTGAGAGATTCATCCTCATTGTCCCCGGTGCGGTCTACTAACAGGAGCTCAATACTGCCTCTGCGCCGGTTTCCGGAACAGATAAGTCTCTGGGGGCGGGCCTCATAGTCCTCATAGAGCTCCTGTGACAGCAGTTCGTGAAAAAACAGATTAAAAAAGGTAATGAGTTTTGCAGCTGAACGAAAGTTGTCCCTGAAAATGATCTCTCCGGAGCGGACCAGCCTGTCTTCAGGCAGCGCGGCAGCATACTCCCTTGTGTAATCCTTTTCGTTTCCTTCCGCATTTGAAAGGTTAAAGGGGACCCTGTGTGTTCCGCATTTCCGGTTGGACTCCAGAAGCTTTCTTCGTACCCGGGCAAACAGGCTCACATCTCCGCCGCGAAATGAGTAAATGGCCTGCTTTTCATCCCCGACAATAAACAGCCTGTCGCCGAGGAGCTCTTTTCCTTCATCAGATGTAATCGCTCTAACGATGTTCCACTGGAGGTCATTGGTGTCCTGAAACTCATCAACCATGATGTAGATGTATTTTTCACGCAACTCTTTGATAATGTGATCGTGCTTACCGGACTTCAATAGGGCCAGTATCTTTATTTGAAGATCCTGAAAATCAAGATAATTTTCTCTCTTTTTTTCTTCACGGTAAGCGTTCAGGCAGACGGTTGCAACTCTGGCCAGGGCCTGGCAGATGGCAAAGGCCTCTTCTTCCACAGCCCAGTTAATATCAAAGTCCTCAATATTGAGACTTTCTAAAACTGAGCGGATACTCATAATCCCCTCCCTTAAAAGGTCGAGGGCTTGAGGATCGTTCGCCCAGGCCTTTGCCTGTGCTCCCCTTAGGTTACAGGTTTTGAGCACCAGGTCACGGTACTGTTTAACCGGACATGGATCGAAATCTTCATGCATCGCCGACAGAAGCAGAGACTGCAGCTGTGGAACCATATCCAGGAGCTCTTTTCTACGTAAGCTCAGGGCGGAATCATCATCCGGCGGATCCGGCTGCGCCCGGATTAGAAGCTGAACCGCCACGGTCAAAACCTGCGATCGCGCCGGTTTATAACAGACTTCACGCAGGATACATTCCTGGTACGCCGGAAGCCGCTCTTTGAACTCATACCACGAAAGATGAGCGAACTCATGCATCCAGGGCCCTGCATCTTCGCGCTTTTGAATGAGGGAATAGACGGCATTTGCGATAGCGGATTTGGACCACTCGAAACTTAAAACCGAAAGATCTGGGTTTTTCCTGTCTTCAGCCAGCTCATTAATGCTTCGATTTATGACCCGGCGCAGGAAAAAGACTTTGTCTACCTCATCCATCACCCTGAAATAGGGATCAATCTCCGCTTCAATGGGATATTCCCGAAGCAGGCCAGCGCAAAAGGCGTGGAAGGTACTGATCCTGTTTTCTAAAAAATTGTCCTTTAGTTTCTTAAAATGCGCGTCTCCGTCTTTTTCAATTTCACGCTCAATGGCGGAATAGATCCGCTCCTTCATCTCCACTGCCGCTTTATCGGTGAAGGTAACCACCATCAGGCGGTCGATAGAGAGCTTTTCCTCCCGGAGGATTTTGATAATCCGGCGGGTCAACACCTCGGTCTTGCCGGTGCCGGCCCCGGCCGTAATTACCAGATTGCGCGCCGTATCCGTTGCAAGATGCTGAAACAGGGTGGGAGAGAATTTATGCATTACCTTTTCCTCCGAAGCGGCTTGTATACTTCTTCACCGCTCACAAGATTGTATAATTTATCCACCCTGAGCTGGTCTTTTCGGCAAATTCTTGTGAACTGGCAGTTCGGGCAGGTCTGGTCTTTAACGGAACAGAGAGGGGGATTGAACCGGCCTTTTTGAATAAGCCCGGCGATCTGCCTGACCCGAATGCCCGTATTCTCCAGCTCCTCTTCAAAGTTCGGTTCCGGGAGAAAGCCGTAACGGCGCTGACCCGAAAAAAGCGGCCTGTCATCACTGACTTTTGAAGTTCGTGATGCTTGAAGCTCTTTTAAGGCAAAGTAACCGACCCTCTTTATTATCCTCGGGTTTTTAACCAGGTAATTACCCGCTCCGCCAACTTTTTTATTTATGCCGTTCTTTTCTGCATGTTCTCTTAATGCGAGAACCTGTAAGGGGAGCTTGAAACGCAAGCCCCTGCGGATGCCTTCCGGATAGCCCGGATCGGAGATGCTGAAGTTGTATATGATCAGATACCTGTTGTTGGAAGTCCTGTCCACACGCTCGATTTCGATAGTCAGGGGTAGACCTTTTACCCTGAACTCTTTGCGCGTCCCGAAGGATAGTCCTGCGAGAAAGGGCCTCAAACGGTCTGGCCCGTTTTCTTCATAATCGAGGAAAGAGGAGAGTAGCCCGGGACGTTTTTTATTCTTATCGTTCCCGCCTTTCAGACCCATTAAGAGACCGTACCTGAACCTGCGGCTGAAGAAGTCATCCTTCTCTTTGATCGACTCCTGCAGGGCCTGCTCTGTGAATTTATACAGGGTTTCCGGAATGGAAGAAAGGATTTCAAGACAGGCGGTTTCATTCAGGCATTCGCCGCTCCTGTCCGCCGTCAGGCGTGAAGTCATCTCTTTACTATATTCGGTGAGGATTCTCCTGATCAGATGTCCGCGGTCTGTATTATCGGGATGGTAATCGACCAGGTAAACTGGTCTAAGATGCATCAGATCATCGAATAAGAAACGCAGGGAGCAGCCTGCGTAACGCTCCAGTTGCCCGGCGTCAAAGACAAAATCTGCGTTTACCTGCTCCCGGATGAGCCTCAGGCCCGGTTCTGATTGAAATCTTCCGTCATAACGGTTAAAATCCTCAGTATTTGCCCGCAGCCCATCGCAGCGAAACACTTCAAGGATATGCATGGAATAATCGCTGGAAAAACCTTTCAGCTCTTTAAGCACAGGTAAGGCCCTGTTGTAGGCACGGTCAATATTCCGGCTGACAAAGATAAGCTTTTCACGCTTTGTGTAGTTAGTTTCGTTTTTTAAGGATATATCTCTTTCAGGTGAGGTAAGACATTTTTCAATTTCTGCAACAAAGGGTGATACCATCAACCTCTTACCGTTATCTGAAAGGGGGAAAAAAACAAAAAGCCCTTCCGTTGTGGAAGCTATAATCTGATACAGGGCCTGGCGTTCCCGGTCGATGCGAGTGGAATCACCTTTCAGCGCCTGTCCTTCCCTTTTAGGCTGTAGAAAATTGAAAAGCTCTTTGTCCGGGAACTCTCCATCAACGAGCCCTCCAAGAATGGTGAAAGGCATGTGAAGGGACGGCGTTTCGAGGAATGAGGATACTGCAACGCCGCCTGTATCAGGTAAGGGTACAGACAGCTCCGGGTCGGACATCAATGCGGAAAACTCGCGGGCCAGTTCCAGAAGGGGGAACTTCTGTTCCCTAAAGGATGACAGGACAAGGAAATATTTCTCCAGTTTTTCAAGAACAAGGCCGATGGTTTTCAGAACACGTTTGTCCTGATCTATTACAGATTGAAGGTCTTCATAACCTCTTAACTTACCCTGTGCAGCATTCTCCTCGATATGAAACCGTTCAAAGAGTTTCCGCACTGCCCGACAGAAGGCCTGCGGTGTCATTTCAGCCCGCCAGACGTACAGTGATTTTTCCGCCCTGGAAAGGACATAATAATTGGCAAGGATTTCAAATATTTTCTGATCGCGAGAGGAAGGTTCTTCTGAGCAGCTCTTTTCGATGTACTGCACGACGCATTGGACCGGTTGAAGTTTCTCCCCCGATTTTACGGCTTTGAAAGCTTTTATCTGTAATTCTAAAATCAGGGGAAAATTTAGTTCGACTATGCGTGGTTGGGGGAGTAATGCGTCAATCATGCTACAGTTATCCAGAATCTCTTCTCCAATACTTTTTCTGAAAGCGTT
>DAOVJS010000004.1 GCA_030673105.1 Spirochaetota bacterium | reverse complement strand
ATGCAGAAGGCGAATATAAAATACCTCCTTTACCTTTATTTAGAGCTAATTTAATGCATCTGATCGAATCAATTGCCACTCCTGCGGAGTTCGGAGAATCTTCAACCGAGAGCCGTAATTCCAGATCCATTGGTATGTCACCAAAAAGTTTGCCCTCCATCCTGATAAAACAGACCTTGTTGTCTTTTTGCCAGGGCACATAATCACTTGGCCCTACGTGGATGTTTTCAGCATCAAGCCTTTTTGAGAGAACTGCCTGTACAGCCTCTGTCTTTGATTCTTTTTTTGAAGTAAGTCTATGCGGCATAAGCATGTTAAGGAAATCTGTATTACCGCCGGTATTCAGTTGATAAGTCCTTTCTAACTTTACTCCCCTTTTTTCAAACAAATCTGCTAAGACGCGGTGTGTAATAGTTGCCCCAAGCTGAGCCTTGATATCATCACCTATTATCGGTATATTTTTCTCTTTAAATTTATTTGACCACTCAGGATCGCTTGCTATAAAAACAGGCATATTATTTATATACGCAATACCCGCTTCAAGGGCACATTCTGCATAAAACCTTGAAGCTTGCTCAGAGCCCACAGGTAGATAATTCAAGAGTATCTGTGCTCCTGACTCTTTCAGTGTACCCACTATATCTTCCTTTGAAGCTTCCTTTTCATTGTTCAGAACAAATGTATACCTGTCATCATAATTCTTCATGTGATCCGCAAAACCATCAAGAATCACTCCCATCTTCACCTTAGTATTTGCGCTGGGTACATCTTTACAAAATACAGTAGTACAGTTTGGATATTCGAATATAGCCTCGGACACATCCTTTCCCACTTTTCTTTTATCAATATCAAAAGCAGCTGCTACTTCAATATCGTAAGGCTTATAACCACCGATATCCCAATGCATCAATCCGATAGCATCTTTGCCATCTTTGTTCTTATAGTACTCAATACCCTGGAGCAATGAACTGGTACAGTTGCCCACTCCTACAATCGCAATTTTGATTTTTTCCATAACCATATACCTCCTCAATAAATTTTTATAATAAGATTCAAAAGTCACCAGGATTATGAAAGCCCCGGCAATGGATTATACGAAACGACAACGTATAAACATAAAACATGATAGGATAAAAAACTACTTTGGAACAAATGGAATGCCAAAATTAAGTGTCTATCGAAGGATAGTTACCGAATCATTGCATCCTGGAGAGATTGTTAACCATTATTTCGATGGTATGTACTTCTCCTCGTATAACCTAAGCTGTAGTATACTTGAATATTTTTATTTCGATTTTACTATTATAACAAAAATACTGATTTTTGTCAATTAACAAATTGATATAATTAAATAAGTACAATAATTTCACAAATTGGACAATTCTATACTGGATGACCACATGTTCAACAGTGAAAGCATATATTAACCATTTAAATAGGTGAAAACCTTCCGGGTTTGTACTGTTAACCTGTTTTTAGCTCAATATGATAGCTCAAATTTTTAGGATTGTCCGGATCAAACCCAAGGCTGAGGGATCTATAATAAGCCATGAACTGTAAAGCCGGCATATACAGGATATTGCGCACTCCGTCACCCAGGCCTGTCTGTAATTCGATCAGGTAATCAGCGTAATGTTTGAACTTCCCGCCGGCTTGATCACATATTACAAATACCATGCCGCCCAGGGACTTCATCTTCACGGCGAGCTCCAGGTCATAAGAACGGCCCGTGTCTGAAACCATAATCGTTACAAGCATATGTTCATCAACGTTCGACATGGGGCCGTGTTGATAATCAAGGGACACATAGGAATCCGATGGCAGAAGGACCATTTCCTTAAACTTTAATTGAGCTTCCCTGGCGAGCCCGTAGTAACTTCCGCTTCCCAGAAACGCGTATTTTGTGATGTTTTTTTCAGAGCTGATTTTTTTTCCGGTATCATGAAACATATCCATCTTCTGCCTGGCGATATCAGGCAGTTTCTTCAGATTTTGACAGACAGAATCGCTGCCTGTGCACTTACCCGCCAGATAGTATCCCGCAATGACCATAGCGGTTAAAGAGCGGGTTGTGGTTACACTTTTTTCTACTGCCTCTTCAAGTATAAGTGCGAGATCGGCCGTGTGTGCCATTTTACTCTGTTTAAAGCAGACAACAGCGGTTATCCGTGCGTTTAAACTTTTGGCCGTTTCAAGTGCCCGTACGCTCTCGGTTGTATCACCTGAACGTGAATACCCGATAACCATGGTTTTCCGGTTTTTATTTAAAAATAATTCCGGATTGACCATTATCTCGGAGGCATGGACAGCGCGGCATGTCTTTCCGGACAGCTTCTGGAAAAACGGAGCAACAGCGTGAGATATGTTGAACGCTGAACCGCATCCTGTAAAAATTATTTCATCTGATTCAGAATACATTTTCCTGAACTGTTCAGCTTTGCTGTCAATTCTGCTGAAAACAGCTCCCCAGGAACCGGCCTGTGATTTAATCTCAGAAAATGTGTAATCCCCTGGTGCATACGTTTCATTGCTCATTTTATCATCCTTTATTCGTTTTATGGTCAGGAATAATTCTTTTAGGCGGCAGTCCTGTACACGAGACCGCGTGCGCGCCGAATTTGTTGCCAATGTCTACTGCTTCGGAGAGCGATCTGCCTGTGGTTATTCCATACAGAAATCCTGCGTCAAAACAATCACCTGCGCATGTAGTGTCAGTTATTTTAACAGTATATCCCGCATGGTGTCTGATTTTCCCCTTATAACGCGTTATCGCGCCTTCAGGCCCTGTTTTGACAACAAGACCCTTCATATAGTGAAAATCGTGAACAGCCCTGTGAATATCCCCGGTCCCGGTTATACCTTTTATTTCATCGGCATTGGGCAGAAACCAGTCAAGATACTGGAGATACTCAACCAGGCCGCTTATGTCCCATTCTCCGGACGGATCACCGCCCGGATCAAGTGAGGTGCTCATGCCGGCCATTTTTGCCCTTTCCAATAATCTTCCTATTGAAGGCCTCAGCTCTTTCTGGAGGAAATATGATGCCAGGTGAAGATGAGAACCTCTTGATATATATCCGTTCTTGATATCTTCCAGCCTCGTTGAAGCAACTGTCCCTGTATGGGTTATATATATTCTGTCATCCGGATATGTGAGTGATACTGTAATACCTGTCGAGTCTTTTTTTGAGAAGGTAATTTTATCCGTGTTAAGGCCGTATTTTTTCAGACTCTCGACCGCGTACCTGCCGAAAGAGTCACTTCCTGCCTGACTGAAAAGCTGAACAGGACATCCGTTTACAGCCAGCATTGACGCGACATTTGCCGCGGACCCGCCCGCCTTAACAACATGTTCTTCAGCAAGAATCTCTCTCCCCGGGGATGGATATTTTTCTATACCTGAAAGAATAATATCAATATTCAGGTCTCCGAGTACGATTACTGTTTTCATCATTGATTTCCTATGAAATACTGTAATTTCAAGTTAGTAAAATGTCAATTAAAACAAATTCAGGCACTAATTTCTAATCATTAACTGATAAATATGCAAAGGTCTCTTCCTCAATATAGCAATATCATGCCGGTAATAAATACTTGACTTTTTATAGGTGAAGAATAATCTTAAATCTGTTTTTATTCCTATTATCCGGGGGGAGGTTCTGAAAAAATATTACTGCGGGGATGTTGATGATAATTTACTCGGGAAAATAATTGATCTGTACGGATGGGTTCAGATAAAACGCGAGCACGGTGGAGTTGTATTTATTGATTTACGGGACAGGTCGGGGATTGTACAGCTCGTTTTTAACGAAGATTTTAATAAGCTTAGCTTTGAAGAAGCATCTAGAATAAAAATGGAGTATGTGGTTAAGGCATCCGGTGAAGTCCGGAAAAGGGAAAATCCAAACCCAAATATTCCTACCGGAGGTTATGAAGTCTGGGTAACCGATATAGAAGTCCTCAATGTTTCAAAAACACCGCCCATAGGAGTAATAAAGCAGAGCAACATATCAGAAGAGAACAGATTGCGTTACAGGTATATCGACCTCAGGCGTGATGGCATGCGGAATAACATTATTCAACGCCACAGGATTGTAAACAACATCAGAAACTATCTCAACAGCCTGGGATTTATTGATATTGAGACGCCCTTTTTAACAAAGTCTACACCTGAAGGCGCCCGGGATTTTCTGGTTCCATCAAGGCTCAGCACAGGTAGATTTTACGCTCTTCCTCAATCCCCCCAAATTTTTAAACAATTGCTCATGGTAGCCGGCTTTGAAAAATATTACCAGATCGTCAGATGTTTCAGGGATGAAGATCTGCGGGCGGATAGACAGCCGGAGTTTACACAGATAGACATCGAATCATCGTTTATCAGCGAGGAAAATATATACAGCCTGGTTGACGGTATGTTTAAAAATATTTTAATATCGTGTTACGACAGGGATCTTAAGACCCCCGTTCGAAAACTTGATTTTGAAAAAGCGCTTGAGCTTTATGGAACAGACAGACCTGATCTTAGATTTGACCTTAAAATAATTAACCTTAAATCCTTTTCAGAATTCAAACCCAGGGAGTTTATCCGTGAAGGTTTGTCAACGGATAAACATCTATACGGTATTGTCAGCCCCATGCCTGAGGAATTATCCCGGAAAATACTGGATAAATACTCCGCGATGTCAAAGAAAGAAGGTGTCGACGTTTTTACCTGGCTAAAATGTGTAAATAATACCCTTTCCGGCCCTATGATAAAATTATTTGAATCCCCGATCGGAGAGAAAACAGAGAGTTTTACGGATGAGAAAAATTTTATTTTACTCTCGGCATACGGAAGCAGGGAAACTGTGCTTCCCTTTCTGGGTAAAGTACGTATTGAACTGGGGGATATTTATAAACTTATTGATAAAAACAGCCGGGAATTTTGCTGGATAGTTAATTTTCCGCTTTTTGATTGGAGTGAAGAGGAGAAGAAAATTGTTTCCGTACACCATCCATTCACAGCACCGGCTGAAGAGGATCTGGGCAGGATTGAATCAGAACCATTTAAAGTCAAATCTAGAAGTTATGATTTTGTTTTGAATGGAGTAGAGCTTGGCGGCGGTAGTATCAGGATACACAGTAAGGATATGCAGGGTAGAATTTTTACCGCGCTGGGATTAAAACCTGAAGAAATAGTTAAAAAGTTCGGATTTCTCTTGGATGCCCTTGAGTATGGGGCCCCGCCTCACGGCGGTATAGCCTTCGGGCTTGACAGGATAGTTATGCTTCTGCAAAATGAAGATTCAATTAGAGATGTGATACCATTCCCTAAAACAAGCAGCGGAATCTGTCCGTTAACCGGCGCACCGGATGTAATTTCAGAGAAACAGCTTTCTGAATTAGGGATCAAGATGAAGGAATAATATTCTTCAATTAGATTATATTTGTATTTTTTTTTATAGAATGATAGTATATTCTTAACCGAGTATTTCCATTATCTATCAGGGAACCTGATTAAACAAGAGCTGAAAAGGGGTTATGGAAGATTCAGAGCCATTAGATTTAGATAATAGTGTTCTTTCACCGCTTGAAGAGAGAATAGAGCTACCTGAAAGAGAAATTCAGGAGCTTTTTTATGCTAATAGTGATAACATTATCCATAATATCGAGCAGAAAACCGGCCTGTATATAGCGGGTAGGGAATCATACCTGACCCTGCGGGGAAATGAAAATAATATCCAAATTGGGAAGAGGGTCATTGAGAATATCATTTCTCTTTTTCAAGAACGGAGAAGGATTAATCAGAAAGATGTTTCCTTTATTATCAGCAGGGTTAAAAATAATATAGATTTTAATATCGCGGAGCTTCAGAATAAACAGATTTCCATTGGTTCAAACGGGAAGGTAATAAGTCCAAAATCTTTGGGCCAGGCCCGCTATTTTGAAGCGATTAAACAGAACGACCTCGTATTTGCTATCGGCCCTGCCGGCACCGGCAAGACCTATCTTGCGATGGCTTTTGCCCTTCACTATCTCATTGCTGAGAATATCTCAAGAATAATACTCACCAGGCCGGCCGTGGAGGCCGGCGAAAGTCTCGGGTACCTCCCCGGGGACCTTGAACAGAAAGTTAACCCTTACCTGAGACCCCTTTATGATGCCATATACGACATGATTCCATACACAATGTTTCAAAAGTATGTAGAAAAAGGAGCGATTGAAGTAGCTCCCCTGGCATATATGAGAGGAAGAACTCTGCATGATTCCTTCATAATTCTGGATGAAGCTCAGAACACATCAAGGGGACAGATTCTCATGTTTTTAACGAGGCTCGGGTTCAACTCAAAAACGATTGTTACAGGGGATATTACCCAGATTGATCTGCCAAAAACAAAAAAATCGGGGCTGATTGTAGCCTCAAAGACACTGGAAAGGATAAATGACATATCTTTTGTTTACCTTGGGCCTGAGGACGTTGTGCGACATCCCCTTGTAGAAGAAATTATCAAGGCATTTGAATCAGAAGGCATAAAATGAAGAAGTACAATTTTTTAATAAATGACAGAAGGAATATAATATTTTACAGCGCTCTAATAGCACTTTTCTGTATGCTGCTGTGGATGATTGCAAAGCCATATTTTGGAGTCCGTTATAATTACTCAGTGGGAGATATATCCGGTGAGGACATTATTAGTCCAAGAGATATCACATATGTCAATACTAAAGAGACAGAAAAGCGCGTAATAGAGGTTAGAAACAGAGCTACTGTTATTTTTGATTTTAAAGAGTTTATAAATGATAATATTTTCAAAAGGCTTGATGGATTTTTAACTCTAATTGAGGAGGTTAGCCATGAAGAACTTACAGATGAGGAAAAGGTTGACAGGATATATGAGAAGAATTTTTCTGATTTTGATGAAGGATTGTTAATTAATTTTTTAATAAATCATGAGGAACAGCAGTATAGCGAGAAACTAAAATCTACCATCAGTTTTGTTTTAAATAATGGGTTGAGTGCCCTGAATAAGGACCAGCTGCTTCAGTACAGTGATAAAGGCATAATTCTGAAAAGGATTAAAGAAACTGAAATTACGCAGGAAAAGGTTGAAGTTGCTCAAATAACTGCCGGTGATGAAGTGCTGCAAACTGTCAATGAATACGTTGTGGAAAATTTCCAGGAATTAAATGCTGAAAATGTGAGGGTGCTTGTTAACAGCGCAACCAATTTTCTGAAACCAAATATTTTCTACAATAATGAAGAGAGTATAAAGCTCGTCAATGAAGAAGTAAGAACGGTGAGGCCTGTACTCAATACTATTAAAAAAGGCGCAATAGTAATAAGGCGCGGTGAAGAAATAAACGATGAAAATTTCCCAAAATTAGAGGCTATCACTCTCTATACCAGCAACTTCAATCTGAAAGCAATCGTAGGGATTGGTATTCTTCTTCTCATCCTCCTCTTTCTTTCTACTGTCCCATTTTTTGATGAGGGTATGAAAATAGATTTAAAAAAATACCTGGTTCTTGTTTCCTTTACCCTGTTTACGGTCTTTTACGCGTATCTGCTTACGCTTATTAAAAATTTGCCCCATTATATCGTATTTAGTGTTTTCATACCTATAGCTGGCATTACTATGAATGCGGAAGTCTTATACAAAAGAAGGTTCTCCTTAACTCTCGCGCTTGTATTACCGGTGTTTCTGATGTTAATTTCCGGAAATGATCCCTATACTTTTATCTTTTCAATAGGTTCCGGTCTTATAGCAATTTACGCTGTTAAAAATGCTGAAAAAAGAAGCGATATACTAAAATCCAGCTTATTTATTGTAATTACAAATGAGCTGATATTAACCGCGGTCGGTTTGCTGAAAGAGTTGAATTCAAGGGAGTTTATAACCCTTCTCACATGGGGCGCGGGAAATGGAATCTTTTCAGTGGTGCTTTCTTTAGGTACTATTCCCTTCTTTGAAATTTTATTAAATATTCCAACAAACTTCCGGCTTCTGGAACTTTCAGACCTGAATAACCCTATGATGAAAAGAATACAGATTGAGGCCCCGGGTACATACCATCACAGTATCAATGTTGCAAATATGGCTGAAAATGCCGCAAGGTATATAAAGGCTAATCCTCTCATTGTACGGGTCGCGGCACTTTACCACGATATTGGGAAAATACCAAACGCGCAGTACTATATCGAGAACAGCAATGGGGAAAGTTTACATAATTTAATTAAGCCATCATTATCAAACTCGATTTTAAAGGCACATATAAAGATCGGTGTAGAAATGGCCAATAGTATAAAATTGCCTAAAGAGGTTATCGATGTCATTGAACAGCATCATGGTACATCTCTTATGAAGTATTTTTATTATCAGGCCCTCGAGAAAAAGGATGAGGGCACTGAAATTGATAAGCATGATTACCACTATCCGGGCCCCAAACCTCAGACAAGGGAGGCTGCTATAGTAATGCTGGCAGATACCATTGAAGCCGCCTCAAGGACTTTGCAAAACCCGTCTGCCAAGAGGATTGAAGAGCTTGTCAATGAAATCATTGAAAGCAAGTTCAGGGAGGGTCAATTTAATGAAAGTTCCCTGACATTAAGAGGGTTGATGAAAATATCAATAGCTTTCAGGCGTTATTTAACCGGTGTTTACCACTCAAGAATCGAATATCCGGATGAGAGAGAGATAAAGAAAACCGGGCAGGAGAAATAATAAAACCGTAACTCCTATGGATTTTAATATTTATTTAAAAGAAGAAAATAAAAATCTGCCCGTTTCTATAAAAATTCTAAAAAAGCTGTCCAGTGCCGCGTTCAGTCTGACAGGAAAAGAAGCGGGAGATATATCACTGGTTGTATGCGATGATCAATTTATAAGCAGGTTAAATACAAAGTATAAAGGTATAGAGGCCCCCACCGATGTACTCTCATTTTCCATGAGGGAGGAAAAAACCCCGCAAATCGGAAGTAACATCCTGGGAGATATTATTATTTCCATTGATACCGCGCGAAGACAGGCAAATGCGATGGGGGAGACTCTGGATGAGGAGTTTTTAATTTTGTTTATTCATGGTTTGCTTCATCTTCTGGGATACACCCATAATTATCAGAAAGATGAGAAGACAATGATGGAATTTACCAAAAAGATACTATCGGAGGTAGCACAAACTTAATGAGATTTACATTTTTTAAGAAAAAGAAGGGCTCAAGACTCGAAGAAATTATTAATGAGAATGGCAATGAAATTGAAGAAGACGAACGGGAAATGATACGGGGTGTTTTTGGATTGGGGGAAACCACCGCAAAAACCATAATGGTTCCCAGGACCGATGTTGTTGCGGTCCCTGTGGATAAGGATTTTAATGAAGTCATTTCAACGGTTATTAAAAGCAGCCACTCCAGGATACCTGTGTATGAAGGCTCGATTGATAATGTGATTGGCTTCCTCTATGCGAAAGATCTTCTGCCTTATCTTGCGAAAAATACGGACAGTAAAAATATCAGGAAAATGCTTAGACCGGTGCTTTTTGTTCCGGAAGGGAAGATGATTGACGATCTGTTAAAGGAATTACGACAGAAAAAGGTCCATATTGCTATTGTTGTCGATGAATACGGCGGCATGGCAGGAATTGTGTGTCTGGAAGATATAATTGAAGAAATTGTTGGAGAAATCCAGGATGAATACGACAATGAGGAAGAGGAAATTAAAAGAATTTCACCGGGCTCATATCTGTGCAATGCCCGCACGCCTATACATGAGTTAAATGAAGAGCTCAATATTAACCTTCCTGTTGACGGGGGTGATACTGTGGGGGGATTTATTTTTAACCGGATCGGAAAAATTCCTGATACAGGTGAAAAAATATCCCTTATGGGTATGGAGTTGAAAATAGAGAAGATGGCTGGGCGTCAGATAAAAAAGGTAAGAATAGATCTGAAAAATTTAGAAAATGAGACTGAAGAAGAATCTAAACTGTAATTATTAAAACCTTGAATTCACGATTTGTAAAAACAGAAGCTATTGTCTTAAACTCAGTACAATTCGGCGAGGGCCATAAAATTGTTAATCTCTTCACAGAGGACCGGGGAAAGGTTGAAGCATCCGCGTTTGGAGCGCGAAAAACAAAAAGCAGGTTCGGAAGTAAATTAGAACCCTTTACAATTTTACACTTATTACTCTACCATAAGAATGAGGAGAGCCTTTTTACGATCAAAGATGTGGAGGTAAGGTCCCATAATATCTCAATCCGCGGGGATTTAACCAAATATTTTATCGCGAATTCACTCATTGAACCGGTTATCCGGTTTGTTGCAAAGTATCAATCCGACATAAAACTCTTCAATTTGCTTTCTGACGCGCTGAGAATACTTGATGGGATAGATCCGCGAAAAGGTGTATACCTTCTTTCAATGTACGACATTAAGCTTCTCTCAGTTCTTGGATACAGCCCTAACACCTGCCTCTGCACAAAATGCGGCCGTGATCTGAAGGGCACAGCAGTATACATGGACCTATATCTAGGATTTCCCCTCTGTGACTCGTGTAAAACAGGTTCTTCGGCCTCTGTGATTGATGGGACCCTGAAATTTATAAACTGGGTAAAGGATTCCTCAATTAAGGAGGCAAAGAAGGTTACTATGAAAGGGCACACACTATCTAACATCCGGTCGGTAATTGAGCAGCTTTATCTGCATACCTTTCACGCAACTCCTAAAAGCTGGAAACAGCTAAGTGAGTTTGTATCCTACGAGTAGTGGTTGAATACGGGGTTGGATTATGACACGGGCATTTATTATCAGCATTGGTGATGAGCTGACCAAAGGTGAGACGATTAATACCAATGCGGCTTACATATCCATAGAGCTTGTTAAAAGGGGAATCGAAGTATCTTCAGTATTAACCCTCCCTGATGAGTATGACACCTGCGTCCGGTACATGGGAAAAATATTACAGGAGCGCGGCATCTATATAATTACGGGCGGCCTGGGCGGGACCAGGGATGATATAACACGCAGGGTAATCTGCGGCGTATTGAAAAAAAATGTATATATAGATGGAGAAAAGGCGAAAGAGCTTAAGAAATGGTATTTAAAAAGGGGACGGGAATTTACCGAATCAGATAGACTGCAGGCATCCTGCCCGGAGGGGGGGCGATTGCTTGAAAATGGTGTCGGGCTTGCCTTCGGCTTTTTCATAGTTGATGAAGGCAGATATATTTTCGCTTTACCGGGCGTTCCAAAGGAAATGAAAAACATGTTTGAAAATGAGGTTATACCTTTACTTGCAAAAGAAAATTTTTTTAGCTCGAATTTACAATCCTCTACCCTGTTATTTGCCGGCATTGCTGAATATACTCTTGATAAACATCTGTCAGAAATTATCTTGAAGTATAAAGGAATTCATTACGGCACAAGGGTAAGTTATGGTCTGATAAGGGTAAGGGTAGAATCCCGGAACAATGAAATTGAGCCGTGTATTCGAGAGATCACCAGTTTACTTGATTCATATTTTATAAACAGGGATGAAAGAAAAATAGAACAGGTTGCGGGTGATTTGCTGATAAAAAATCATCTGACACTTTCAACGGCTGAATCATGTACGGCAGGCTGGCTCTCAAAAGTGATTACCGATGTACCGGGAAGCTCGGAGTACTTTAAAGGCGGTGTTGTTGCCTATAGCAATGAGGTTAAAGAAAAAATGCTCGGTGTTAAAGAAAAAACACTTAAAAGTTACGGTGCGGTCAGCAGCCGGACTGCCGGAGAAATGGCCGGTGGTGCACGGAAGTTAACCGGTTCGGATATTGGGCTTTCAATAACCGGAATAGCGGGCCCGTCCGGGGGGACTGTTGATAAACCGGCTGGAACTGTTTTTATCTGTCTTTCATGCAAGGGGCAAAAGCCTGAAACCAGCCGGAATCTGTTTGCAGGTGACAGGGATACTGTTCGGCTGAGAAGTGTTAATAAAGCGCTTTTTATGCTTTTTAAATTTTTAAAAGGGATGGACTTAAAATGAGAACCTTTCTGGCAGCGGACATTGAAACAGGTGTAAATGAAAAAATAGGCAAATTCACAGAGAATCTCAGGAGGATAGATCAAAACGTCAAATGGGTAAAACCTGCAAACAACCATTTAACTATCTATTTTTTTGGAGAGATCGATGAAACAGGTAAGGATGTACTTGAGAAGACCATACGGGCCGCTGTTGAGGAAATTGCTCCTTTTAGCGTTTCAGCAGGCGGTCTATCGGCATTTCCGTCCATGAAAAGACCCAGGGTTTTCTGGACAGGAATCGAAAATACTACCGGCGAATTGAACAGGATTTATGAATATATTAAAAATGATTTACCCTCAAAAAGCATCAAGGTTAATATTGAAACTAGAGATTATACACCTCATTTGACTATCGGCAGGGTAAAAGGCCGCTGCGGAGAAGGGATTATAACGGAGCTAAGCAGCCACCGTGAAATAGAGTTTGGAAAATTCCAGATTAAAAGCATAGTATTCTATCAATCTATCCTCAGGAGAGAAGGGCCTCTGTATAAACCGATAAAGATATATGAGCTTTAACGCAAGGGATTTGAGAAATACGGGATAGACATAATGGGAACAGTAAAACCTCCTCAAAAAGCCATTTTATTCACGGGAATACTTTACTGTAAAACAGCAGAACCGGAATACATATATAAAATACTTGAGAAAGAGTTTGGTGCCATCATATTGACTTCCAGACTGTTTACCTTTATAGAAACAGAATATTATAAAGAGGAAATGGGAAAAAACCTTACCAGGGTTTTTGCGGCCTTTGACTATCTTATCGAAAAGGACTGTATAGTTGATATTAAGTTAAAAACCAATCAAATTGAAGATAACTTGTTTTCCGTTAACGGAAAGCGAAGTGTAAATATTGATCCCGGATACTTAACGAGCGCCAAGGTCGTACTTGCCACAACGAAAAATTTTCAGCACAGATTATATCTTAAAAAGGGAATTTTCGCGGAAGTTACGCTGAGATACAGAAAAGACAGCTATTCCCCCTGGGAGTGGACATTCAGGGATTATAAAAGGGAAGAGTCGATCGACTTTTTCAACAAATTGAGGGTTATTTACCGAATGAAAGTAAAAAATATTTAATAAAGAAAATAAAGTGCACCTTTCTTTTTATTTACTCTTCAAGTGCTTGCAACTTATTCAATTAATTGTTATTATGAATATTAACTGGTGACCGTGAGTAAATGCACCTGCGAATATTACCAGCCCGGGATGTCGGGTTCAGGTTTAAATACGATCATTTATGGAGGATATATGTCTGGACACAGCAAATGGCATTCAATAAAGCATAAAAAAGGTGCCCTGGATGCAAAAAGAGGTAGAATCTTTACCAGGATAATAAGGGAGATGACAATAGCCGCGCGCCTGGGAGGCGGGGACCCTGACGCAAACCCCCGGTTAAGAACAGTTATAGCAAAAGCAAAAGAAGCAAATATGCCTAAAGATAATATCGAAAAAGCCATAAAAAAGGGGACCGGAGAGCTGGAGGGCTATCATCTTGAAGAGATTGTTTATGAGGGATACGGCCCGTCAGGGGTCGCGATTATGATCGACGCATTGACAGATAACAAAAACAGAACCACTGCTGAAATACGGAATATTCTCACCAAAAGCGGAGGGAATCTTGGTGAAAACGGGTGCGTTTCATGGATATTTGAAAAAAAGGGAGTGATTACTGTAAATGCTGAAAAATACGATGAAGATACCGTCATGGAGCTGGCTCTGGATACGGGTGCGGATGACGTGAAGAGCGAAGATGATGTCCGGGAAATAACGACATCTCCTGAAGCCTTTGAAGATGTATCGAATTCCTTCAGGGAAAAGGGCATTGAAATGCTGGTGAACGAGGTGATGAGGGTGCCAAGCACCACTATCAAGCTGGACGCGAAAAGTGCTGAGAGGATCCTTCATTTAATGGAAAAACTCGAAGACGTCGATGATGTTCAGAATGTAGCGGCAAACTTTGATATACCGAATGAAGTGATGCAGACAATAGTTCTATAAGGAATCCCATTTGATCATACTTGGAATCGATCCCGGTATAGCCTCTACAGGCTACGGGATTATTGAAATCACGGAAGATGACAGTATGATCATGCTTGATTGCGGGGTCATTACGACATCGGTAAAAGACCGTCATGAGGTCCGGTTAAGGCAGATTTACGACAGCATTAATGGAATTATTAAAAAATATAAGCCCGGCGCTGTCGCAATTGAATCCATTTTTTACAGCAAAAACCTGAAAGCTCTCACTCACGTCAGCGAGGCAATAGGTGTAATAAGTTTGGCCGTGGGAAACTATGGCATAAACATTAAAAAGATTACCCCCCTTGAAGTAAAATCGGCTGTCGGCAGATCAGGAAGGGCGGATAAGAAACAGATACAATTAGTTGTTAAGGAGATACTCAAGCTCGACACTTTTCCTAAAAACAATCATGCTTCTGATGCCCTCGCGATTGCCATTTGTTACTATCCAGACCAGTGATATCTCCATCCATCTCAACAGATATAAACGTTACTAAAAAATAACGATTGCCCTTTTCATGTGTTTAAAGTAATCTAAAGAGAGTACTTCAGAATTACACTCATGTTTAAAATCGTTAGTGCCCGTAAATATTGGCGTATATTTGCGGTCACCGGGAAAAATCTCATTCAGTGTTATAGGTCATGATTGGATATTTGAGAGGGACACCTGTACAGATTGAGGATGATTCGTGTATCATTGATGTAAATGGTGTCGGCTATTATGTTTACTGTTCAAGAAAGCTGCTCAATAAGCTGGAAGCAATAATAGAAGACGGTCCTTCTGGTGTAAAGCTCTACACTCAGTTAATCCATCGTGAAGACACAATGGATTTATATGGGTTTCTGGATAAGGATGAACATAATCTTTTTAACCTGCTCTTGACTGTGAGCGGAATAGGACCAAAACAGTCGATGAAGATTCTTGGAACCAGGGATACAGCTGATATTGTAAAGGCAATTGTATCCGAGGATATTGATTTTCTGATAGCACTTTCCGGTATTGGAAAAAAGAAGGCGCAGCAGATAATATTTACGCTCAAAGAAAGGGTGAGAAAAACTTTTGACACAACCGCGTCACCGGTTTCGTCGACCTATCTTGAGGCTGTAACAGCCCTTGAGTCACTCGGGTTTTCAGCAGCGGAATCCAGGAGGGCTGTTGACAATGCCCTGTCAATTGTTGAATTAAAAGATGATGTGGCAAAAATCGTGGAAGCTGCTTTGAGGCATTTATCTTAGGTTTCGAAGGGTCTTCCGGGGAATCAAGGATAAAGGATTGATGCATTGAATAAGGAAAGAATCACAACTTCGAAAAGGCTGTCCAGCGACAGTGAAGAGGGGTCTCTAAGGCCCTCGAGGCTGAAAGATTTCATCGGTCAGGAAGATCTGAAGAAACAGGTTGGTATTTATATAAAAGCTGCACGCGGGAGAAATGAGAATCTTGATCATGTGCTTCTCTACGGACCGCCCGGGCTGGGAAAAACAACACTTGCGACGATTATTTCCCATGAGCTTGGTGTTGGTTTCAAATCTACATCCGCGCCGGCGATTGAAAGACCCGGTGACCTTGCGGCAATCCTCTCGTCGTTAAAATTTCGTGAAGTCCTTTTCATTGACGAGATTCACAGACTTAAACCCATATTAGAAGAAATTCTCTACCCTGCTTTAGAGGATTATACCCTGGATATCGTGGTTGGACAGGGGCCCGGGGCAAAATCGATTAAAATAGCGCTGAAGCCTTTTACTCTCATAGGCGCGACAACAAGGGCGGGGCTTTTAAGCGCCCCTCTTCGCGCAAGATTCGGGATTACGCAGAGGATAGATTTTTATAAAAATGAAGATATTTTTGAAATTGCCAGGCGGTCTTCGCGGATTTTGAATATTGATGTCAACGATGAAGGCGCGAAAATAATAGCTGAACGATCAAGAGGTACTCCGAGAGTCGCGAACAGGATTTTAAAAAGGCTGCGTGATATCGCGGAAGTTGAGGGTGACGGGTATATTGATGAATCGCTGGCCCGTAAGGGCCTGGAAATGCTCAATCTCGATGCCCTGGGGCTTGATAATATGGACAGAAGGCTTGTTACCACAATTATATCCAAATATGAGGGAGGACCGGTCGGCGTTGATACAATTGCTGTATCTCTGGGAGAGGACAGAGAAACAATCGAAGATATATATGAACCCTATCTGATCCAGATCGGTTTCTTAAAAAGAACTCCTAAAGGGAGAGTAGCTACCAGGCTTGCCTATAAACATTTAGGACTTACTTTTAAGAATGTAGTTGAAGGGGAGTTATTTTAGGAGATGCCATGACAAAATGGCTGATAAACGGGTTAATATTGGCCCTATTATTATTACTTATTGGCTGTGTCAGCAGAACATATCGCGTCCCGGACAGACCAGAAAAGGCCGAACCTGAGCCCGTGACAATACTGGTGGTTATTGGAAAGAACATTGAAGAAATAAATCTCCAGTCTGATAATGCCGTTCTTTTGAATGCAGGGAAATCGACAAAGCTCCCCACCCGTTCAGTGATTGAGGTAAATGACGGGTATATTATTGTAAACGGCAAACACTATACTACACCTGTTTATTTTCAGAGCCCCAATAAAATGAGAATCAACGGGAAAGAGTATTTCGGCAGCATTTTAGTACAGGACAGATTCATAATAAATATTTTGCCTGTTGAAGAGTATTTAAAAGGTGTCCTGTCCTCTGAGGTCGCTGAAAACTGGCCTGTTGAAGCGCTTAAAGCCCAGGCTGTGGTATCAAGAACCTTTGCGTACAGAAAAATACTTAATAATAAAGATACTTTATATGATGTTGATGATACAACGATGTATCAGAAGTTTGATTATTCTGAGATCAATTCCCGAATTAACAGTGCCATCCTCGACACAAATGGTATCATCATTTTGTATCAGAATGAACCGATAGAGGCCTTTTTTCATTCAAATTCAGGCGGCGTGACAGAAAACTGCAGGGATATTTTTCAAAAAGACCTTCCTTATCTCAGGAGTATACCTGACCCTTACTCTTCAAAAAACCAGGACACTTTCTGGACTTTCAGCATGACCGGAAAAGAGATAAAGGCTGCATTGAAAGGTATAATAATGCAAGAGTATGAATCTCTTGTTCTCAGGGACATTAGAATCTACAAAAAAACAGGTTCCCGCAGGGCAGGGGAATTCCTGCTTATCTTTGAGAGAAACCAGAGACAGGTTATAAAGGGAAACACCTTCAGGCTGGCGGTTGATCCGAAGTCTCTAAAAAGTCTTCTCATTCATAATATTCATAGAGCGCGCGCTAAAGGCGGGTACATATTTACCTTTTCAGGAAGAGGATACGGGCATGGAGTCGGTTTAAGTCAGTTTGGAGCAAAAAGAATGGCGGAGCAGGGATTTAGCTATAGAGATATAATTGCTTATTATTTTAGAGGCACCCGCCTCGGTAATTATTAATGGGGTCGGTGAGTCAGTACCGGTAACTAATAATGAGGTACTCAGTTAAAGACTTTCACATTAAAATTCCTGAAGAGCTTATCGCGCAGTACCCTTACAAAGAGCGTGGAGATTCACGCCTCCTTGTTTTTGATTTAAGAAACAATACCCTGAAAGACGATTATTTCAGAAATATATCAAACTACATCTCATCAAATGAATGTATTATATATAACGACGCAAAAGTCATCAATGCGCGGATCTTCGGGGTAAAAAATGAGACTGGAGCACGTATAGAAATTCTTCTTACAAGGAAATTAAATGAGCTGGAATGGTACGCGATCGTACGGCCCGCGCGGAGAATACGCACAGGCACTTTAATTAATGTGAGTAAAGGTCATGAACTTGAGGTTACCGGTGAAATGGGGGAGGGTTTGTTTAAAGTACGCTTTTCAAAACCGGTAGAATATAAGGACCTGGAAAATATAGGTGAAATACCTCTTCCGAAGTATATTAAACGAAAGCCGGTTAAGGAAATTGACGGACCGCGTTATCAAACTATATTCTCCAGGAAATATGGAGCTGTTGCCTCGCCAACAGCAGGATTACACTTTACTGATAGAACTGTCAATGAGATTAAGCAAAAAGGTGCGGTTTTTATCCCGGTTACCCTGCATGTTGACTGGGGCACATTCAAACCTGTAAGGGAGCAGGATTACAGGGATCATAAGATTCATAAAGAAATGTATGAAATTCCAGGGGAGTCGGCACGCCGGATAAAAAAATGTGTTGAAGAGGGGAGGAGGATACTGTGCGTGGGTACAACGAGCATCAGGACAATTGAAACCGCAGTTGATAAGAATGGGAATATCAGGAGCAGAAAAGGAGAAACGTCACTTTATATATATCCGGGCTACAGGTTTAAGCTAATTGATGGAATGATTACAAATTTTCATATGCCCGATTCAACACTTATCCTGCTTGTCGCGGCATTTTGCGGCAAAGATGGAATTAAAAGAGCTTACAACCACGCTATATCCCAAAAATACCGGTTTTTCAGTTACGGGGACGCTATGCTTATTCTAAAGAGATAATATGTTCAACTTTTTTGTCCATGAAACAGATTCCGGATCAAAGGCCCGCACGGGCAGTCTTTCAATCAGAGGAAGAGAAATAGAAACTCCGATTTTCATGCCCGTGGGAACTTACGCGGCAGTAAAAACAGTTTCTCCCGGGGAGTTGAAAGAGATTGGAGCCGAAATTATTTTAAGTAATGCCTATCATCTGTTTCTCAGACCAGGGGAAAAAATAATTAAAAAATCAGGGGGTATACACGGCTTCACCGGATGGGACAGGGGATTTTTAACCGACTCCGGAGGATTTCAAATATTCAGCTTGCCCTCATTCAGAAAGGTAAGCCGTGAGGGGATAGCTTTCAGCTCTCACATAGATGGTTCAAAACATTTTCTTACCCCTGAGGATGTCATCGGTATAGAGAAAAACATAGGGGCGGATATCGTTATGCCTCTTGATATCTGTACAGAGATACCGGCAGCGTATGAAGCCGCGAAGGAAGCGGTTGACATTACGCTGGAATGGGCGGGGCGGTCAAAAAATGAATGGGAGAGGGACTGCTTCCCTGCGGTACTTTTCGGAATTGTCCAGGGTAATAAATATAAAGATCTCAGGGAGTACTGTACGAAAAAGATCGTAGATATCAGTTTCCCGGGATATGCTATCGGAGGGCTTTCTGTCGGAGAGGAAAAGAAAACCATGTATGATATTATCGATGTTGTTACAGATTTGCTCCCTGACTGCAAACCGAGGTACCTTATGGGAGTAGGGGCTCCCGGAGACATTCTGGAAGCTGTAATAAGGGGCGTTGACATGTTTGATTCTGTTCTGCCGACAAGGAACGCACGGAATGGAACAGTATTTATTCCCGGCGGAAGGCTCATTTTAACGAACAGTAAAAACAGGGAGGATACAAAACCGATCCAGGAAAATTGCGGATGCTACACATACCGAAACTTTTCAATAGCATATCTCAGGCACCTCTTTAAAACCAGGGAAATCCTTGGCTACAGGCTCGCGTCTATTCATAACCTTTACTATATCATTGATTTTGTTGCAAGATTGAGGAATGCGATAAAACATAGCTCTGTTGAAGCATTCAGGAATGAGTTTTATAAGGGATCTGTATAAACTTTTTCTGCGGTGAACCTGGTAGAACTTCCGGCCTCAATATCAGTCTGATACGATCAAGGAAGCATCTATTCCTCTCCACGCTTGCCAAAAATCTGGAAGTTTAAATCCATGTTCATAATATTATCCCAGTGTTGTTTTTTCTTGCTTACATCCATGTATCTGGTATCATTACCTGTACCGATAACATTCCCTTCACAGGCGTACCAGTTAAAAATGCAGTTGCCCGATGAACGGAGAGCTAACCAGTAGTCGCCGTTTTGCAGATAAGAATCTGTTTTTTTACCAACTGGAAAAGAGAGCCATGGATTTTCGATCATCATGTAGCGAATTTTAGGGGAATTTATGCTGTAGGTACGGAAAAGTTTTTTGCCGGGAAATCCATTTTCATCTGCAAATATTTCTATCCATATTCTTCCCTCATCACCAAATTTGATGAGAGGCAGGTTTATTCCTGTCAGAGTGATTGGAAATGATACGCTAAACTTCTGGGCATAGACTTTGTTTCTTGTCGCGATCAGATCCAGGCTCTGAGAAATGTCGCTGTTCTGAAAAATCATGCCGGTTATTGCCGCTTCCGGTTCTTCAGAAGCTGTATCTATCTGTAAGCCTTCGATATCGAGATTGGGCTCATTCTGATATTCATTAACATCAGTGACTAATGGGGTCAATACTATCTTGTCAACCTCTCCATTCTTAAGTCCCTTGAAAATTATATTTGAATAATCAGACTTTATATCATAGATATATTCCTTTTGAATATCAATATATTCTTCAACGATGCTCCACATTTCTAAAATGTGATCAGAATCAGGGCCTGCTGAGAGTTTTATTACGTGAGATGTTGTTCCGAAGCGTGTCCCCCGGGGGTCGTACGAAACCCAGCCGATATCGGGAAAAAATACCTCAACCCAGAATCTTTCACCATTCGGGTGGTTATATATATATGTCTGATTTTCAGCTTTTATGCTCAACTCCTTCTGGAAGGAGAGGCCGCGTACAACTCTAACCGGGATCCCCATACCTTTCAAAAGTGCTGCCGCAAGGTTGCTGAGCCCTTTATCTCTGCCGTCTCTTCTTTGAAGGACCGATAAAGCATCATCCGGAGTATCACTTTCCAGTTTATTTGTAAGACGTATATTTTTATCAAGCCACAGGAATATACTGCTGACAACATCGATTTCACGGCTCAGATCATAAGAAAGTGATCTTCCAATGTAGTTTATATAAAAATCGTCCGCAGGGGCAAGTTCGGTAGATGTCAGAAATATTTTTTCCTGATCAGTAATGGTAACAGGAAAAGGTGATTCACTTGTCAGGATTGAAAAATTCGCGTATGTGTTTGCATTAAACCGAAGGTCAAGCTGTATTATTCTTACTGGTTTATTCCAGAATAAGTCAGCACCTGTATTGCCGAATTCATCCGTGAACTCGCGGATCTCTGTGGGAGAAGGAACAAATGTCTTTCTGAGGCCTGAAATTTTTTGTGTATTCATACTTTCCGTAAATGTTAAGGGAAAATATATTCTGTATGAAAGGCCTATTTCCTTTTTTGGACTTGAAAACCTTCTGGTAATATATGCCGTTACAGAACTTCCCATTTCCCCTTCAACCTGGATAATATCCGCATGTGTGTTAAGGCTAAAAATGGTTAATACCGCGAACATTACATAGAAATGGATCTTTAATCTTCTCACACTTCTCATTTTTTTTTCCGACAATAGTAGTGATTTGAAAATGTATTGTACCAATTTTACCGGCTAAAATCAATAAAAAATAAAATGCAGACATGAAATGGTGTGGTCATAATTTTCCGGATTTCAAAAAAATAGCGGGGGGCTTGTGAATTCAATTTCAGAGTCAGGCAGGAGTATATGTTTTTTTATCTTTTTAGTGGGATTCAGTTTTGCCGGAACAGCAGTGAATGCCGACCAGAAGATATTGGATGAGGTGGTTGGCATTGATAAAAATGGTAATATTGAAAGTATACAAATTGAAAACCCAAAAGTTGTTTTATCTAAACAAGAAATTTACCATTATGATATATTAAATGTTTATCTGTATAATATACCGGGCCTGGACACAGGGTCCCTTTATATGAGAATTTTCAAGGAAGGCAAAGTGCATCCATCTGCCGGCATGGTCTATGACATACCTTTTCTTAAAAGCTCTGTACAGGGTGATAAGGATAGATTTAAGGCTGTTTATCTTCCTTCATGGAATGAGGGGGCAGGGTACTATGAAATAAAGCTGTATTATGGCGAAAAGGAGCTGCGGACAGACGGGAAAATAGTCTTCTGCCTGAAGAGAAAACCTCTCCCTGAGATTAAAAAGGGGATTTCAATTGTCGACCTTGAGACGAATAGAAGAATTAAGGAAAGATCTTTTACAGATCCATCCGGCCGGAAAACGGATTATTCAGCAATATTGAAATGGGCAAAGTTTATGAATGCCGATGCCCTCTGGATACTTGCAGGAGAAACGACAGCGTTTAAGAAGAGGCCGTTGGACAGGAGCCCGTGGGATGAAGGCCCGCTTGAAAATCTGCTTCTGTTGAAGGAGCTTGCAATAAAATATGGAATTGATATTGGGGCTTATGTCATGTCTTTTTATATTCCAGGTAAATACCGTCTTTCGAAAAGATACGAGTACGGGCTTGGTTATAACCAGGAAAACGACAGGCTCTATCTCGCAAAACATATATCTCTCGCGTCTGAAAAGAGGATACAGGATATAATAAATCTTGTAAAACAGTTCCAGGAGGACCCCGGGATAACCTACATCGGGTTTGATTTTATCAGGACCGGCCGTGCAGATGGATATGAGCTAGCCCCTGCCGTGATAGATGAAACCAACATAAAAACTCCCGGTGACTGGGATAAACTTAATGCTGAAGAGAAAATAAAATGGTTTGCAAAGAAAATAGAGGTGGAGAAAGATCCTGTTATCATTGAGAAATGGAGGTGGTGGAGGGCCCATAAGGTTGCTGAAATAGTTAAGAGAGTTATGAAAGAGGCCAGGGTGACAAAACCTGTCTGGGTTTACACGCTCGGATGGAATCACGGGAAAGAACACGGGCAGGACCCTGTAATGTTTTTTGACGCGGGGGTGTCGATAGACGCTGTAATGCTGTATGAAGCAAACAGCCAGCAATTCACGCGTTTGTTGAATCAATGGAATAGGTATATTAAAAGTGGTGAAGGAAATATAATCATTGGTAACTGTATTGATTACAGGCTGCTAGATTCTGATATATTGAGCCCGCCGGAAGAGCTGTTTCGAAGAAATGTGGCAGGTTACAGAAATATTATACGGGATGGACTCGCGTCAGGTATTTTTTTACATGATATTGCCAGGGCATTATGGGGAAGGAGAGGAGATTTCACTACTAAAGACTATGCGGTTGCTTATATTTCAAGCGTCTATAATCTGCGCAGGGACCTGCTGGCGGAGGATCTTCTTTTTGATATTGCTGTTCATGATCAGATTGAATTGGACCGTGGTGCAATAAAAACTACAGGATCAATTTTTATAAAATATAACGGGACCTCCAGGCTTAAGAAAATAAGCATTGAATTATTCAGTCCACAGGATCAAAAAGGGATCACATATTTTTATAAAGATAAATTATTTGATTCCAGAGGATTTGAAATAAGCGGCATGGAGACCTTTGATAGTAAAAGGGTTGATTTTACTCTAATTTTATCCGAAGCTTCGCTTAAAAATGAGAAAATAAGATTTAGGGTTGAGATAGAAGATGATAGGGAGTATTATATTACCAAATTACTAAAAATAGATGATCCTGAATTGGTCGTGAAGAAAAAGTAATATGTCAGGCTATTTGTCCTGGATAATTTGAAAAATTTGACCTTCTCTGGCATAGAAAAGGGATTCAAACTTTTTCTTGTATTGTGAATCATACTTCATAAGCTGCGTGTCTGTGGAAGACGGGTCATGATGGGTGAGAGCGAGATTTTTTACTTCAGCAAGCTGCGCTACTTCGATTGCCATTTCAGGTATGCTGTGTCCAAATCCCTGTCTTGGCGTTGGCATGGCTGTATACTGTTCTTTATTGTACTGGGCGTCGTGTATCAACAGTTCAGCGCCTCTGGCAAATTGTACCAGTTTTACATCTCCAAACATAAAACCTTCAACATCTGTGCAGAAAACGACTGATTTCCCGCTATATTCAATTTTATATACGTAGATTCCGTTCGCAGGGTGAGAAAATCCGCTCATAATGCTTACAATAATATCAGTATCTTTTCCTTCAACTTTTTCAAGATGGGTATTAACGAGTCTGGGGATTTTCTTATCAGGATCAATTATAATGATATTATTTTCTTTAATAGTAGTAATATTTTTCACTGAATTCGATAGATGAAAATCTATCGGGAAGTTCGGGGGTGTCATTGACTGCTCCAGGACTCTGTGTAATTCATTACCGAAATTCAAGGGTCCGAAAAAGTGGAAGTTTGTCTGACCAAGGTAGAATGGAGTGAAAAATGGAAGCCCCTGCGTATGGTCATGATGGAGATGGGAAAAGAGCAGTGTCAGTACCAGCGGTTCCTTACTCCCCGAGGCGAAATAGTCTGTTGTAATTCTGTTGCCAAGATTTATTATTCCTGTTCCGGCATCTATTATGATTATTACTTTTCCTATTGAAACTTCAAGACAGGTTGTATTTCCGCCGAATATTTGAGTATTTTTTCCAGGAACCGGATGGCTCCCTCTAACACCCCAGAAAGTAACCTTAAACTCTCTTTTCATGTTTACCTCGTCCCGTATTTATTAAGCCTTTTTCCGTTATTAGATAATCGACAGGTATATCATGTTCCTTTATAGGTAAATAATCCATAATTTGCATATGATATGTAAGAGTACAAACAGGTATATTACTATTTTTTTGTATAAACCGATCATAGTACCCGCCGCCATAACCAAGCCTGGCGCCGGTTAAGGTAAAAGCAAGCCCCGGAGCAATTATAAGGTTAAGCTTTGAGTAATCCACCTCTCTGCAAAGGGCTGTCGGTTCCAGGATACCATATTCACCCGGGCAGAGGTCTTTTTTCAAATCTTTAATTACTTTTGCCTTCATTTCTCCGGTTTTGAGGTTTATTTGAGGGACCGCGATTGTCTTTCCCTCTGCAATAGATGTTTCCAGTATATTAAATGTGTTTACCTCGCTTCTAAAGCTTACGAAACAAAAGATACATCTTGCTTTTTGATAACATTTCCAGGAAAAAAGATTTTGTGATATAGATTTATCAAATATTTTTTTATCAGAGGCTCTGATATTATCACGCAGCTCCTGTGCCTTTTCTCTCATTTCTTTTTTTGTCAATTAACTTTTTCCCTTTGACCCCAGCTGTTTTAAAAATGCGAGTCTCTTTTTTAGTTCTTTTTCGTACCCTAATTCGCCCGGTTCGTAGAACTGGATCTGTTTACCGGTATAATCCTGTGGTGTAAAGTGATATTTAAAATCGTGAGGATATTTATAAAACTTATTCGCGGGGTGTGAAGATTTCAGATAGGCTGGCACATCAAGTGTTTCATGAGTTTTCACATATTCAGCGGCCTTTTCAATAGCTTGATAACTTGAATTACTCTTTGGCTGAAGTGATAGATAAACGGTAATATGAGATAAGATGATCCTGGCTTCCGGCATACCGATATTATCGACCGCCTCATATGCTGCCTGGGCAAGAATGAGGGATAGAGAATCGGCAAGGCCTATATCTTCACTGGCCAGAATAATCAGCCTCCTGGATATAAAAAGCGGATCTTCGCCGCCCTCAATCATAAGCGCAAGCCAGTAGAGCGCGGCATCCGGGTCAGACCCGCGAATTGATTTAATGAATGCCGAGATAACATCATAATGGTAGTCTTCGTCCCGATCGTAAAGAATAGATTGTTTCCTTGCTAACCTTTCAAAGCAATCAACAGTTATTTCTCCCTTTTCACTCACAATAGCGGCTGCTTCAAGAAGATTGAGCATCCGCCGTGCATCTCCATTGGCAAAATTGATCAGATATTCACGGGCGCTTTTTTCAATTTTAATGGGTTCCTTTTTTTCTGCGTTCGCAAGTATATTTTTCAGAGCGTCATAAGACAGCTTTTCAAATTCAAAAAGAAGGACTCTGGATCTAAGGGGAGGAATGAGCGAAAAGAACGGGTTTTTCGTTGTAGTCCCTATGAGGGTAACAGTACCTTCTTCCAGACCGGGTAAAAGCCCATCCTGCTGCATTTTATTAAATCTGTGGATCTCATCAATAAAGAGGATTGTATTTATTCCGGTCAGCTTATTTTGTGAGGCTCTTTTGAGCGCTGTTCTTAAGTCTTCAACGCGTGCGGTTACCGCATTCAGCCGGATAAGATCGCTTTCTGTAACACGCGCGATTATTCTTGCCAGTGCAGTTTTTCCGGACCCCGGCGGACCATAAAATATACAGGAAATAACTTTATCTTTTAAAATAAATTGCCGGACTGCGCCGTCCTCACCGACAATTTTATCCTGCCCGAAAAATTCGTCCATGCTTTTAGGAGAAAGTTTTTTAGCCAGGGGTTCATCCTTTTCACTGCTGTTCTGGAAAAGATTGCTCATAAAATGAAGACCTTCCATATAATGATTGACAAGTTTACTTTCCTGTATATTACAATTACCGTGTTCAGCAGGCAACCTCATTTACTTCTGAAATTGCTGATAGGTTAATGATCAATCATCGCAATGCTGGCAGATATAAGCTTATCGGATATGGATTCGGTTTGTGACTCAGCCATTATTCTCATTACCGGCTCGGTATTAGAGAGTCTTATGTGAAGCCATTCTGAATTGTTATATATTTTAATACCATCTATAGTATTTATCATATAGTTTGGAAACTTAACTTTGGCCTTTTCATATATATTTCGATAAAGATCTTCATTCCTTTTTTCTTTGACAGGTATCTTTGTTTTTTTAATGAAATAAGAGGGAAATTCACTTATAATCCGGCTTATTGTTTTACCTGTCGTGGCTAACAATTCAAGAATCAAACCCATTGCTGTAATACTGTCCCTGCAGGGATTAATTTCAGGAACAATTACTCCTCCGTTTCCTTCTCCGCCAAAAAAAAGGTTATCTTTTAAAAGTTTGTCTGTAACATTTATTTCACCAATCTTTGTTCTGTGAACATTTACTCCAAATCGCCGGGCAAGATCATCAATCATCATGGATGTTGATAAATTGCATGCCACATCGGTTTTTTTTCTCTGAAGATATGCCTCACCTGCCAGTACAAGCGTGTATTCTTCACCAATTGCCGTCCCTGATTCTGAAACAACCGCGAGCCTGTCGCCGTCCGGGTCCTGAGCAAACCCGATGTCAGCTTTATGAGTTTTTACAAAATTACACAATTCATCTAAATTTTCAGGAACAGGCTCAGTGCCCCTTGGAAACCGTGTCTCAAGCTTCTCATTAATTCCGATGACTGTACAGCCCAGTTTCTCAAGAAAGGTTCTATCAATAACAGAACCTGTGGCTCCCGCAGGGTCGATGGCAACTTTGAACTTTTTTTGTTTTATCAGATCATGATCTATCAGCTTCAAAACTTCATCTATGTGCACAAGACCGGCATTGCTCTCTGAACGGGTTGATCCCAGACAATCAAACCTGCCCCACCTTTCGGAGGAACGATCAGGATTATTCACACGTTTTTTTAATTTTTCGATACCCTCCTGATTTAAAAATAAACCCTTTTCATCACATAACTTTAGAGCGTTCCACTGGGACGGATTATGACTTGCAGTTACTGCTATACCTCCATCACAGCTCAATTTCCTGGTCATTAGCAGGACCGTGGGAGTTGTGGCAATTCCTATGTTAACAACGTCAGAACCGAGCGCATTTATCGTTCCTTCGACAATTCTTTCAATAAACTTCCCGCTTTCCCTGGAATCACGTCCAATTAGTATTTTTCCCTGATTGCTGCCAAGAAAATTGATAAAAGATTCCACGAAATTAATTAAAACCGGAGGAGTAAGGTCTTCTCCCACGATTCCACGAATCCCTGACACACTGACCATGAGCGGCATGACATCCCTCTTTTTTTTCTGATTGTAAGGTTAAATTTTCAAAAAGTAAACTTAATTATTGGAGAAGAACCTATAATCTATTAAAATATACATTATCAGATAATAAAATTTATATTACAGGGATAGGGCTATAAAATGGAAAAAAAGATCTTTATTGCTTCAACTGAACAGAGAAGCGGGAAGAGCCTGGTAACTATAGGTTTAATCAATGCACTTCAGGGGATTGTACCTAACGTAGGTTATATGAAGCCTATAGGCCAGAGATATAGGCCTGGAAGCGTTGTTGATGAAGACGCGATATTAACCAAAGAGATTTTTAAATTAACTGATGATCTTCGTGACATTAATCCGGCATCCTGGACTGAAGCTCAAGAAGATAAAGAAGAGTTATTTGAAAAAATATTCAACTCCTTTGAGAGGCTTGCCGCAGGTAAGGATGTTGTTGTTATTGAAGGTACTGATTACACCAGTATAATATCGGTGCTGGAATTCGATCTTAATGCTGAGCTTGCAAAAAACCTTGGAGCCCCGGTCCTTTTAGTAGCTAAAGGGTCCGGAAAATCAATAGATGAAATTGTTCAGACCATAACTGAGGTTACGGAATCTATTAGAGAGATGGGCTGCCAGTTTCTTGGTGTCGTGGTAAACAGGCTGGAATCACAAAACTATGAGGAAGACACAAAAAAAATAAAAAAATTACTTGAAAGAAAACAGATACCACTTTTTGGAGTAGTGAGGTTCGACCCGGTACTCTCAGGGCCGCGGTTGAAAGAGGTTGCTGAGAAGCTGAATTCAAAAATCATCTACAGAGGAGATGATATGTCTAAGGTGGTTACTGATGTAAAGGTCCTTGCCATGTCACCTGAAAACGTTCTTGAGCACATAAAGGATCAGGATGGGTATCTGTTAATCACGCCGGGGGACAGGGTCGATTTAATTTTTACTGTCATGATAGCTCAAAAATCAATATGCTATCCTAAGTATTCCGGTATCATTTTGACAGGCGGTCTAATTCCTGGAGAAAATGTAAAAAAGTTAATGGCAGGAATAACCGACCCCGGCCTGACAATACTATCCGTAAGTGAGGATACCTACGATACGGCACTAAAAGTAAATACTATAAAAGGAGAGCTAAAGCAGGATGATATTGAAAAAATTGATTTAGTAAACCAGCTGATTGAAAATTATGTTGATGTGAGCGAAATATACAGCCGGCTGGGTTATGTCGTGACAGATATAACAACACCCATGATGTTTCAATACCGCATACTGGAGATGGCAAAGGCTGACAAAAAACATATTGTCCTGCCGGAAGGTACTGAAGAGCGGATAATAAGAGCTGCTTCTGAAATACTTCACAGGGGCACGTGCGATATCACACTGCTTGGAGATAAGGACAAAATTGTTGAAATGAGTAAAAATATGGGCGTACATCTCGAAGGCGCAAATATCATAGACCCCTCAAAAGATAGTATAGATTTATTAGAGGATTATGCCGAGACATACTATCAATTGAGAAAGCATAAAGGTGAAACAAAAGAAATAGCCAGAGACCTGATGCTCGATCCAATTAATTTCGGAGTGATGATGGTCCGCAAGGGGCATGCCGATGGCTTTGTGTCAGGCGCAGTACACTCTACGGCTAATACACTTCGACCTGTTTTAAGGATAATAAAGACTAAGAAAAAAGTATTACTCGCGTCCAGTGTTTTCTTTATGTGCATGCCTGATAAAGTTTTAGTTTACGGTGACTGTGCCCTTGTTGAAGATCCCAACCCTGAACAGCTTGCTGATATAGCGATAACCAGCTCGGACACAGCCAGATTGTTTGGAATAGATCCATTTATTGCCATGCTTTCATACTCAACCGGTGAATCCGGTAAAGGAAAAGAAGTAGATAAGGTGAGAGAAGCCACGAAGATTGCCAAACAGAAGAGGCCTGATCTGCCAATAGAAGGACCCATACAGTATGACGCCGCGATTTCGGAAGAAGTGGCAAAAGTAAAACTGCAGGACAGTGAAGTAGCTGGGAAAGCATCCGTGTATATATTTCCGGACTTAAATGCAGGCAACACAGCCTATAAGGCTGTACAGAGGGCGGCTCAGGTTCTGGCAATCGGTCCTGTTGTTCAGGGTCTTAATAAACCCGCAAATGATCTAAGCAGGGGAGCTCTGGTAAAGGATATTGTCTACACTATCGCCGTTACCGCGATACAGGCCCAGCAGTCGTGAATTAGTATACTATCCCGGTCATTCATTGAGGATAATGATTTCTACTCTCCTGTTTTTCCTTCTCCCTGCTTCTGTTTCATTATTTGCTATCGGCTTACTCTCTCCCATTCCAAGATAGGTGGTTCTTCCTGAGAGGCCGGGATATATTTTTTTTAGTTCATAAACCGTTCTTTTGGCCCTCCTCAGTGAAAGCGACAGGTTGTAGTCTTCAGGTCCTGCGCTGTCCGTGTGACCCACAACCCGTATCCTCCTGTTGGGGAAATCTTTTAAGACTTCAACGATGTTTGCCAGGTCTGCCTCTGCGCCCTCTGTCAACTCATCAGAATCAAACCTGAATAGTATTTCTCCGATATTTATTACGATTCCCTGATCGGTGCTCGTCACTTCAACAGAGGGAATGTTTTCCTGCAGTTTATTCATGATATTTTTAATGATAAGTTGATCTTTACCGGTATCCTCTGTTACTGTCAGGACTGCCCGTGATTTACCTGAATACTCAATAGTTTCACCATTCGACATGATAAATACATAATCAAAATTTTCTTTATATGAATGGGGTAACCCTCTATCCAGATTCCAGAGATAGACCTGGTTAAAATAGCCGATGATGCGGTAGGGCAGAGGAGTTTCGAAATTGGTCCCATATTGATATTGCAGTGTATAGTTTATCACATAGTTTATTGATATTTTAGCAATTTTTTCACCATCAATCTCTGTGTTGCCAAGATATTGATAGGAAACAGCAGCGGGAAGCATGACAGGTTTGGAAATACCATACAGTTCCCGGAAATCATGAGCTTCATACGCCCTGGAGGACCACTGGTCTCCAACTTCCAGAGGTGTGTCGGGAAATGTGGGTACCCCTCTTACCACAGGCATGAAATAAATGTCCTTAATTTCATAATTACCGTGGATGTCTCTGAAAAATTTGGTCGGATATTCCTCTCTTTTGACAAATTCGCCTGAAATGCCTTCAGCCGTATAATATCTAAAAGTACCCTCGTGGAATGCCTTATTTCCTAATATTTTTGTCACATAAAGATCACCAACATTTTTCAGTCTTACACTCTTTACAAGGATATCATTTTTATATAAGTCCTCATCAACATAGCCCTCAACGTGAAACCTTTGCCCGAGTTTATAATTAAACTGAAAGAGCTCTCCGGCGTATGTATTAAAGCAGGCCATTAGAAAAAGTATAAGAATTATGATTTTTTTCATGTTTTTCTTTCTACATCTTTTTTCATTTATAAGGAAGTAGTTACATAACATAACATAACACATTAAGGGTACAAATCAATTAGATTATAGCTGTTCCTCCTGTTTTTCGGCACCCGGAGAATTGAAAAATTGCTTTGAATCTGACAAAATCAGGTATATAATGCCGGTACCGCTAAACCATCAGCCCTCTTTCAATCCGGTAAGAGTTATTCCTTTAATGAATTGTTTCTGGGCAATAAAAAAGAGAATCAGTATAGGGATAGTTGCTATTGTGGTGCCGGCCATAAGCTGTCCCCAGTTCAAACCGCCTTCTTCTTTAAACATGGCAAGTCCGTACTGAAGTGTTCGAATTTCAATCCTGTTTGTAACAATAAGGGGCCAGAGGTAGTTGTTCCAGCTCCACATAAAGGTGAAAATCGCAAGGGTAGCAAGAATTGGTCGAGCAAGCGGGATCATTATCCTGAAAAGAAAACGAAGGTGACCGCATCCGTCAAGTGTCGCTGCCTCTTCAAGCTCCTTTGGAACTGTCAGGAAAAATTGCCTCAGGAGAAATGTCCCAAAGGCACTTGAGATAAAAGGAACGATCATTGCGGCATAGGTGTCAATAAGCCGGAAAAAGTTCAATATTAAATAAACCGGTATCATGATTACGTGCTGGGGGATCATCATGGTACCCAGGAGAATGTAGAACAGACCATCCCTGAAAGGAAATTTTAAGCGTGAAAAGGCATACGCTGAGATAGAACACGTAATCAGCTGGCTCGCTGTGATCGTAATCGAAACTATAAGGCTGTTAATAAAAAACCTTACAATGGGAATTGATTTAACCACATTTTTGTAATTGATAAAGGTTATCTGCCTGGGTATTATACTAAAGGGGTTTGAGAGCACTTCCCTCATATCTTTGAGTGATGTGGATATCCCCCATAAAAAAGGGAATATCATTATGATAACTCCGGAGATTAAAATTATATGAAGAAGGGTATGTTTTATAAACGTCCTGGTTGACAGCTTTTTCAATAATGCACCCTCTTTCCAAGTATTTTCACCTGAAAATAGGTGAGTATAATGACAATCGCAAACAGGATAAACGCCGCTGAAGATGCAAAGCCGACTTCCAGGAATTTAAACGCCCTTTCATAAATGAAGTACACAAGCACAAGAGATGCGTTTAAAGGGCCGCCCTTTGTTGTTACCGCTACCTGCTCAAATACCTGGAACGAAAAGATAATAGACATAATCAGGACAAAAAAGGTGGTTGGACTTAAGATGGGCAGGGTAATTGAGAAAAAACGTCTCACCGGACCCGCACCGTCGATTTCAGCAGCTTCATAATAAGTTTTCGGAATGTTCTGTAATCCGGCTAAAAAAATAATCATATAATAACCAGTATTTTTCCATATGCTCATTATGCTGATAGCAACGAGGGTTACACTCGGGCCGCCGAGAAAGCCGGGGATATTTAAACCCAGAGAATTGAAAATCACATTAAAGATGCCTTTAGGTTCATTCAGCCATGAGAGCGGTTTAACCCCCACAAATCCTAACATATGGTTTAAAATTCCGTTATGAGACTGGAAAATCCACTGCCAGATAAAAGCGCTTGCTACAACCGAAGTCATTACAGGCATAAAGTACGCGGCTCTGTAGAACATAAGGCCTTTGATCTTCGAGTTCAGAAGGAGCGCGAGAATGAGTGATAGGCCGATTCCGACAGGGACTGTTATAAAGGTATAGTAAAATGTATTGATCAGTGCTTTCCAGAACTCCTCAATCTGGAACAGTTTTTTATAGTTAGCCAGACCTATAAACTTTATGTTTCCGAGAAGATTCCACCTGTTAAAGCTAAGATAAAAAGCGAAAAAAATGGGAATTATTATGAAAATAAAAAGTATGAGATAGGTGGGTAATATATAGATAAATGCTCTTTTTACATCACTTTTCCAGTATCTATGTGATATATGCTGTATTTTCATATAATTGAGGTTGTCCCAAAACCTCTAATTAGGCTGTCCCATACGACACATTTTACATTTAGTGCCTCATATTACAGAGGAAATCTTATCTAAACGGCCATTGTATATGTTAAGGGACAGCCTGAATTAGGCAGAATGTCAATTTTTATACAATTAAAATCTTTTCTGGAAATTGAGCATAACACCTTTTCCAAAGGCAACTTCCACGATGAGAGGATCCTGGTATCTGCTGAACCAGTGCAACCCGATTCCTCCTCCCATTAAAAATTGAAGACTGTCATATCCGATAAGATCCGAGTCCAGAAAAGGTACTATGACGATATCAGTATTCCAGGGTAGAGGAATATGCAGTTCATTTGAAATTGATACCTGTTTGTTACCCCTGTAAATATCAAAATGAGTTCCCCTGACTTTTGATTTTAGAATTAGATTGTCAGGTACTTCTCCGCCCTGAATATTAACCTCAACCATAACAGCATATACTATTTTAAAAAGCAGATCCCAATTGTGATTTAAGTTTGATTCTAATCCATACAAAGAAGAACCATCAAAGTTGTAACCATAATATGGAGAGAACGAGGTAAAATACCACTTTTTAACTTTGTAGGAGTGTCTTTTTTTAATACCTGCTTCAAGGTATGGTGAAAAAACGGCAGAGGTGGTAACATTCCGGTTAAGTTTAAAATTAACACCGATAAAAAGGTTCTCTTTTGCCCTGTATGCCGCGCCGGGTGTAAATAATAGCCAGCTGTTTCCTTCATTTAAAGGATAGATATATTCAAAATCAACCGTGTACCTTACTTTACTCATCATATCCTGATAATGAATTATAAAACCAAGATTTTCATAAACAGGGATACGGGCTGATAAAATTGCGGCCCTTCCAAGGAAATTTACATGTGAGATGTAAATTATACTATTTATATGGATATCATTATTTTGATAGGTGATATATCCATCAGGCCCGAATAAAAGGTAGTTCTTCTCTTTCAGCCTGATTGTGAGGGTTAGATTATTTTCTTCATCAAGTTCATCATCAAAGAATATACTTGAGAATAAATTTGTCCGTTCAAGATTTTCTCTGCTGACATTTATTTCATCTATTATAGTATCCAGTTTATAAATTTTTCCCTCTTTTAGCGTTATGAAACTACGAACATAACTTTCACGTGTTACAGAATTGCCCTCTATTATCAGTTTTTTTAGAAATATATTTTCTTCGTCAGCTATTATACTGGAAATGGCGAATACGGTTAACACATACGTGAACAGCAGGATCTTCCGTTTCATCTTCATTCCTCTTCTTTAAGGAGGTTATTTACTTTCTCCGCTGCTATATTAAGCGTCTTTTGAGGATCCTTTCTGTTTATCATAATATCTTCGATTGCATAGCGTACAATCTGATCGATTTGCGGCAGATACGGTGTAAAATCCGGCGGCCTGGAATAGGAGAGCTGGTCAACAGGAACTTTGTAGTTAGGATTCAGCCTGTGAAAACTTTGAAGTTCAAAACTCTCCATAGCAGATTTTCTGATAGGTAGATAGCCTGTTTTTTCATGCCACCTGATAGAATTTTCCTTGTTTGTAAGCCAGCTTATGAAGTTCATAGCTGCCTTTCTTCTGTGTGAAGACTTTGAGAAAATTACAAGGCCGGCACCGCCAAGCAGGACGGATTTATTTTCAATATAAGGAAGAGGGGCAATACCAAGTTCCCAGGGAAGATTGTCTTCAGCGAATTTGATACCGGCGCACGTAATAGGCCCCATCGCGATTTTTCCCTGAAGAAAGGCACTTGTCCCTTCAAAAAGTGTCCAGTTGGAGGGCATAATTTTATACTCGTAGGCCATTTTCTGAACCAGTTCCATAACCCTGACACCTTCTTCACTGTTAAAAAGGGCTTTTGTTCTGTCATCATTCAGAAATTCCCCGCCCACCTGCCTTATAAGCGGTGTAAATCCAAAGACACCTTCAAGTGAGACTAATATTCCCCATTGATCGATGGTGCCGTCTCCGTCGAAATCTTTCGTAAGTTTTTTTCCATATTTAATAACATCTTCCCAGGTTTTCGGAGGTTTGTCTGGATCAAGACCCGCTTTTTCAAAAGCGTCCTTATTATAATAGAGAACCTGCACACTATGATTAAACGGGAACGCATAGATTTCTCTTTGTCTCGTAACTCCATTCCAGAACTGTGACAGAATGTCATTTTTATCATCTTCAGAAATATAATCTGTAATCGGCTCTATTCTGTTATCATCGATAAAAACATCGAGGTATTCTATGGCAACCTGTGAGACGTCAGGTAAATCTCCGGTTTTTACAGCATTTATTAATTTTATTTTCATGTCGTCATATAGGCCCTGGAAGATTAATCTTACCTGTATGTCTTCATTGTTATTATTATACTCCTCGACGAGTTGTTCAAGAGTATCACCCTGGTAAATACTCATACTGTGCCAGAATGTTAATTCGACCGAACGTCTTTTTATTCCTCCTTCAGCATTGTGTCTGGAAAATCCCCAGGAAACCAATAGAATCACAGTTAGGATTACAGGGCCGTATTTTTTCATTTATTTTTCCTGAACTAAGTTTCTGTTGCTTTCAACAATATACCAGTGGTCATGATACTTTTTAAGATAAATTGTCTCTTCAATAGAGTATACTGTATTTTTACCACCGGTATTTAGAATTTTTTTATATTTCGTAGAAAAAACAGGGTTTTCACCGCCCTTTATTTTTTTAATTTCCAGATCTTCGATACCATATACTTTAGTATCCCGATACTTTTCATCTATAGAGCCCATATCTTCAGGCCCTGAAGGTATATTCCCGTATACTGTTTGCAGTTTTATCATCACGTACAGTGTGCTAAGTTCATTTCTTATTTCTTTCCCGGCCCTTTTGTAGAAAATTGATTCAATAATATCCAGTTTCAGGTTATCCACCGCATGGAAATAAAGCTCAACGACCTTTTCGGAATCAAGTCCGGCTGTATAATCGATATTTTTATTTTTTAATAAAAAGTCCAGGAAAAGGTATGTTGAAATCCCGGTAATTATTAACAGTAAAAAAATGATTTTCTTTCTTCTTGAAAAAAACACGCTTAAGGAGTATTTAAAAGTAATGACAGCTCTGCTTCGCCAGAAGGAAACCCCGGCAGGTGTGCTGCTGTTCTCTTTATTAAGAGAATCATCAATCGCATCTAAAAGTCTTTGTATTTCGATATATTTCCCGTGCAGCACATCCCACATGGTGTCAGAAAGAAACCGGGGAGTATCCTTTACAAAATCCGCAATATCAAATACCGGCTCTCCAGGGGTATCCTGACCTTTCAGCAAATGAAGGTAAATTAGTTTCCCCACAGAACGCGTAAAAGCGCTTCCGTCAGGGTTCAGGAAATCTATTTTATTGTCAATACAAAAATACAGGGTATTCTGTTTATCTACATCCTGATACTTATTGAGGAAATCAACAAGTTTAACAGGAAGAAAAGTAATACTTTTATCTTCGGGATCAATAAATATGCTGTTTAGAATAAGAGGAGGATAGAAGCCTATTTTGTTTTTAATTAATTCTGAGGCTTTTACTACATCTTTAAAAATGCTCAGGTGCCTTTTTACTGTATCTGAAAAAGCATTTTGAGCTTCATAACTGCGGTACAGTTCGAAAAGTGAGACACCTTTTATCACCGCGCCGCTTAAAAATAAATATCCCCCCCTGTTAACCGACCCGGAAAAAGTATTTGTTGAGATTTTATTCCCAGTTACTGTGACAATGGTGTCGGAGAGAAATTTGTTTAACCCGGTTATTACACTAATTATTGTTCTTTTAGAAAAGGCATCCTCACAAATGCCGGTATAATACATCTGGTGTGATTCCAATTTTTTCATATGCAAAAAGACTTATTTAAAATATTTTATAAAGGGTCTTATGTCAAGGTTAAAGAACTTGAGAGAAAAGTCTGTTATTAAAAAGGTTAATAATAAGGGGAGGTTCATAAAACCCTGTCCTGGAACTCCAAACTATGTATGCTGCGGATACCAGATAATAGATTTTGCTCATGGGTGTAGTTTAGGGTGCACCTATTGCATTTTAAACTACTACTTTAAAAATGAACCTGTGATAATTTTTAAAAATAGAAAGAAACTCTTTGATGAGCTTGAAGAGTTTTTAGAGAAACGGGAAGGGATTACGCGGTTCGGAACAGGAGAATTTACCGACAGCCTTCTTTTAGAGCAGGCCCTGCCTCTGTATAATGAATTAATTCCCTATATATCAAATAATAATAAAGCTGTACTCGAATTAAAAACAAAAACAACAAATATTGAAGGGATATTGAAAATCAAAGAACACCAAAACACAATCCTTTCATGGTCTGTAAACAGCATATATGCCGCGCAAAAAGAGGAGAGGTATGCTCCTAAAATAAATGCCCGGATTGACGCAGCATTCAGAGTGCAGGAGTCAGGATATAAATTAGCGTTTCACTTCGACCCCATAATAATCCATGAAAATTGGGAGGCTGAATACAGGAAAACAATCGATTTGATATTCAAAAAAGTTAATCCTGAAAATATAGTTTATATAAGTATGGGTACGCTGCGTTTTATCCCCGAAATGAAACATTTAATGGAAAAGATGGTTACAGGATACAGAGGAGGGGAGTTTATAAAGGGATCGGATAATAAAATGAGATATTTCAGACCTCTCAGGACATTGGTGTATCAAAAGATAAAAACATACCTTAAAAACTATGTGGATGAAAATGTGATATATATGTGTATGGAAAATCCAACTGTGTGGGAGGATGTTTTTGACATTTCCCACATGACTTCGAAGAAATTAATAACACGGCTTGATAGCGCATGTTTAAATAAATTTGATATTATCCCCTGATGATAACATTTCATTGAAAAAATAGATGCGCCAGAACTGGAGATAACTTGACATTACAGAAAAGAGTAAATATTATTTAAACAAGCCTATGAGCTGTGGATGCTGCTTTTCGGCAATTAGAGACTTATGAAAATACGCTAATAATTTAGGTAAAAACCACAGGCAGGAAATAACTTCTAATAAGATTGATAAGTTTCCCTGCCTGTTGTAAAATCGGGCTGTGGCGCAGTTGGGTAGCGCACATGTCTGGGGGACATGGGGTCGCCAGTTCAAGTCTGGCCAGCCCGAATATTTTTCTTCACTATTTATAACCCATTTATTCCTGCTGTAAATCCTGTTACACTAAAAGTATTGTGGTGCTGCTGACACTGGTACCATCCCGGATATATTACCATATTTTACAACTGTAATCCATATAAAATGTGATATACTGTTATATAGGTACTTAAACTAAAATGGTAGCGAACTTTGAGTGTAAAAATGAGATATTTTAAATATATATTTATACCAGTACTTATTTTCATTTTTACTGCCTGCAGTCTATACCGAACGAATGTCTTTGAAACGAGTACAAGTGTGCCTGACATTGATATAAAAATAGAAACTTTATCTTTACCCGACGAAACAGGCAGCTACTCATTTGGAACTGTAGATGTTTATACCACAAAATCAGCTACCTTTACTATTGAAAACATGGGAGCACTTACATTAAAAATCGAGAGTTTATATTTTCTTGAGGATAATATTTCTCAATTCCAACTTGATGTATCATCAATGTCGTCGGTTTTAGAGCCGGATGAGAGTACAGTATTCACCATTAAGTTCAAACCAATAAGCACAGACATTTCATATGCAACATTAATTATAAAAAGCAATGATCCTGATGAGGACGTATACTCAATTAAAATTGAAGGAGAGGGCTCTGGAGCTGGCGGGGTGTCTCCGGATATCAATATAAAACAGGGCCCGCTTGACATACCCGATGGGTCGGGAATATATAATTATGGAACTATCGAAGTGTGGACTACCAGCTCAGTGCAATTTACCATTGAAAACATCGGGACGGCTGAGTTGTATATTAGCGATATAAGCCTCGATTCTGGAAATACCGATCAGTTCAGTATTATTGCGCCAGAAATACCATGCGCTATAGCTCCTGGAGACAGCTCAACTTTTACTATCAAATTTTCACCGACAAACTCATTGTACTATTCTGCAGCAGTTAAAGTGTTGAACGATGATCCAGATGAAGGCTCATATACATTCACGGTTGATGGAACAGGATCGGATACGCCTGTCCCCGACATCCTTGTAAAGCACGGGTCATTAGAAATACCCAATCAAACAGGAAGTCATTATTTTGGGTGGGTAGAGATCGGAAATTCTGATTCAGCAATATTCACGATTGAAAATATAGGAACAGACACATTAAATATAACCGGTATTTCTGTGATTGATGTAATTTCAAATCCCGGGGAGTTCACCGTTTCCCCAACATCGTTTACTGTCATACCAGGCGTTTCACAGAGTATTACTGTTACATTCTTACCTGTGAGTACTGGGGATAGAGAAGCTGAAATAAGTATCGACAGCAATGATCCTGATGAAGCACCGTATCTTTTTACGGTTATTGGAACAGGTGTGGCAGTGGGTACACTTATCCCTGATATCTATGTTGAGAACGACGAAACGGGCAACGAGATTCCTGATGGATCGATCGGTCATGATTTTGTGGATGTTTTAGTGGGAACTTCAAGTTCGGTCACAATCATCATTGAAAACACAGGTACGGGCGCATTGAACCTCACAGGTCCGATTTCCATTGTTGACGGAGATATTCTTGATTTCAGTATTGATGATTCCCTGCTGTCAACTTATTTAGCGCCCGGAGGTAGTACAAACTTCGACATTATATTTTCACCCGCCAATACAGGGAACAAAAAAGTGACAATAGAAATACCCAATGACGATCAGGATGAAAATCCCTACAGTATTACTGTAATTGGAAAGGGGACTTTGAGCAGTGAACCTGAAATAAGTATATTTGTGGAAACTATTGAGTATCTCCACGGTTCCACCTATAATTTTGGAACTATTGGGGTAGGAAACTCAGTATTGACAGAATTCATTATTCAAAACATAGGCACAGCCGATTTACACATCAATTCTATATTGTTTGTTGAAGGCCAGGCTGGCGATTTCTTACATGATTTGCAGATGCCTTTAACTGTATATACCGGTAATAAGGAGACTTTTTCAGTAACATTCAGCCCTACTGCAACCGGAATAAGAGGAACGCGCATGGAAATTAGTAATGACGATTCCGATGAAAACCCGTACAAAATTACACTCAAGGGAACTGGATTGTAAAAGAAGCATTATACCTCTTTTCCCTTCACTAATAAGTCCATTCTCTAACAATACCTGAATTTTAAAAAAAGTTTCAGGAGGGTT